>JAAFHQ010000276.1 GCA_013298445.1 Chitinophagales bacterium
GGAGTAATGCACTTGCACTGGGATTGTCAATCACCAAAACAGTGGGTGTTGAAGCCACAATACCTGGTGGAAGCGCTAGTGCTTCATTATCTGTTGCTGCCTCTATTCTAAATACGACGACTATAGGCCAGGAAAAATCCACTAGTCAATCTACCACAATAAGCAACTCCTTAGCGGTGGAAATTCCTCCTCTAGGTGCCGTTAAGTATTATCTCGTAGCTACACCAGTGAAAAAACAATGGGATCTTGTTTGTACTTGGGAACCAGAAAATAAAGATTTAAACCTGGAAAATTATACTACCAGGGAAGTAATTACATTGGAAACTGCAACTGAAGCACTAGCAGTTGTAGAAGACCTATATCCTGCTACAACGACACCTAATCCAAGTTCCCCACCTGTAACCACGGCCAAACCTGCAACCATAACCCCGCCTGTAACTACGGCCCCTGTAGTCATTTATTATGGAGAAAATTACAGTGAGGGCAGCAAAGAATTGTCAGTGGGGTCTTACGCTGGAATCAAAGATTTTACCAATGACGCAATCAGCTCCATAAAAGTAAAGAATGGATATAGGGTGACAATTTTCCAAAATGGACCAAATGCTGACCCTAAACTTCTTTTAACGGCTGATAAATCTTCCTTAGGGGATTTTAACGATCAAACATCTAATATTCTTGTTGAAAAAATAAAATAGATGGGGCACTCAACAGGGAGCATAGTTCTTCCAAGTTATAGCTCATTAAATTTTTTTCAACTGATCTGACGAGTTTTCGCAGTGATTAGTTTCGCTCTAAATAAATTTCCATCTCTGCCGAATCCTTCTCCAGGATTTGGCAGAATGGTTTTTTATTTCAAAGATCGCATCACCTCGTGTTTCTTATTCCTTGGGATACGTGACTATGCCGAGAACTACCAACCTACTTGAACTACATAACCACCATCGCCATGAAAACCTTCCACGTTTTGCCCGTTTCAAGAGCGGTGTTGACCACCATTCTCCTCTTTTGCCTGTTCAGTACTGCCATCCATTCCCAAACCAGCAACGTCTGCACCGATGATGACTGTTCGCCCGCCATCTTTTCGATCAAGCTGGACGCCCCCTTGCAACCCAACCCCGCGGGTGTTTATACTGCCCAAAGAACCCAGGAGTTTAAAACAGCCTACCTCAGCCTGAAGCAGATTAAAAAAGGCTATGCCCAAAATCCGGGTTGGCAAAGTAAAAATGAGGGCGGGTTGCTCGTTGGTCAGGGTTGCCTGCGGCAATACCAACTGGAAAGCGGTTTGGTCTATGAATATGAGCAAAACCCCGATTTTAAAAAGTTCATTGCTCAAAATGAACCTGATCTGGAGGCCTTTAAGGAAAATGGATTTGAAAGCAGCCGCCGAGCCCTGAACCTGCTCCGGCGCATGGAAAACAATTGCCCGGATCAAGTCAAAAAAGCCGAAAAAACATCGGGTTCAGCCCTGCAGAATGTAGAAGAGGTGTACACGAAGATAGGCCGTGCCCTGGGCTACTTTGATGAAAACAACAAAGTAATCAAACCTTTCAAAAGTGAAGAAAAAAAGCCCCTGAGTAATTCCCCCGCTAAAACACCAGCCACCACGGCACCAGTTAAAACTCCAGCCACCACGGCAGTGCCTAAAACACCAAACAATACGGCAAACAACAACCAGGTCAATCCCCCCAAAACTCCAGCCAACACGGCAGCACCTAAAACACCAGATAATCCAACAAACACCCCCGCCGCCGCCGCCAGAACACCACTCAATACCGCCGACAACACTGAGCCCAAACTGAGCAAAAAAGAACAAATCGCACAACTGAAAGACAAGGTAACCAAGCTACCGATTGGCCAGCCGATGAAGGACAAACTTGCCGGAATAGCAGGAGGGCTAAAGGATGCCCGCCCAAAGTTGGGTCTGCTGGGTACTTTGTTGGGTGGTTTGTTGAAATCCAAGCTGGCTGCATTTTTACCCGGGCCGCTGGGCCTCCTTGCCAAAATAAAAGCAGGGCTGGGCATACTCAAGGCTTTGAACATTTTCAAGCCTAAAAAACCCAAACCCGAGTTAGCCGCTAAAATTGACAACCTGAATAAAAAAGGGGATGACCTGGCTAAAAAGGCGCAAGAGGCCGTCGACAAAGCCAACCAACTCCAGAAAACCCTCAACCAGTTGAGCGATAAAACGGCCGACCTGCAAAAAGAAATCGAGCAGCGCGAAGCCAAAATTGCGGAAATGGACCAAACGCTGGCCGATTTGGACAAAAAGAAAGCGGAACTTGCTGCCGAACTGGAAGACAATCCCCGCAGGCAATTGGAGGAAATTAAACCCCAGGTAGATAACCTGACCCAACAATCGGAAGACCTGGCCCAAAAAGCCGAAGCCGAAAAACAGGACAAGGACAAGCTGCTCGATCAGGTAGAAGAGGTATCCAGGCAAAAGGACCAATTGGAAACCGATTTGCAAAAACAGGAAACTGAACTCCAAAATATCGCCAAAGAAAGCGAGCAATTGCAAGAAGAGGTTCAGACTACCAATGCCGAAGTAGAAGCCGTCAAAGAAGAGGAAGCCAAAGCGGAAGCTGTGGAGGAATTGAAGGAAAAAATTGACGCACTGCCCGCAGAAGAGAAATACCAGGAGGAAATCAAGCTGTGTGAAAATGACCTGGCCATTTTGTTGAAAAAAATCAAAGGACTGGATGAAACCCAGCAGAAAGCCAAAAAGAAAGTAGGGGACATCCTGGCCTTTCCCGATAAACTCATGGAGAAAGTCTCTACCCTGAAAATTGTCCAAAACACCCTCAAACTCGGCAAAAAAGGCATTCCGCTGGCCGACAAAGCCCTCAAAAAAGTGGATGAACTCCTCAATAAAAGTGCCGCGATTGGTCCCATTGTCGAGGTGATCACGGGTAAAAAATCCAGGTTGCAGGAAAAAATCGAGGGCTTCGACCAAAAACTGGGCAAAATTCAGGAGACTTTCCAGGCCAAAACAGCCAATTTGGACAACTTAAAAGCGGAATTATTCAAACTCGTTGCTGAAAAAACAGGCCTGAAAGGAAAACTGGGGCAGAAGATCGAAGATGTTAAGATAATAAAAACCGCAGTGGAAGACTTCATCACGCGGTACGACATTTTTGATAAAAAAGTGAAGTGCCCCGACAAAGCGGAACTGGAAACAAAAGTGGAAGACTTGAACAAAGAACAAGCAACCATTGAGCCCGAAGCCCAGCAGTTGGAACAGGAATTGAAAGAAGTAGCCCAACAAGAAGAAAAACTAGAGTTGGAAACCAAAGAAGTAGAGCAAGAAATTGAGGAAACCACTCAAAAAGTAGAAGAACTAAAACAGGAGGAAAAAGCCATCAAAGAAGAGTTTGGCAAGGATGTGACCCTCCAGCCTGTCCAATTGGAAGAATGGGCGGAAAGTTTTGAAGTAAAAAGGCCCTACTGGGAAGCCGTTTTTCATCCCGATGACGAAGTGGTAGAAGGCTACAAAGGCCGCTACTTTGAAGTCAAGCTGAGAGATGCAGACAAAAACGTCAAATTGCAATTTGCCCCAGGGGAATATTTTATGGACAAGAGTGCTTTCCGCAAAAACTATGGCACCACCATTGGCGCCTTTGTCAAGGAGGCCCTGCATAACTTAAAAAAGGCGGATGAATCCAAGGTCATTGTTTTCATTCAGGGCAGTGCCGACATTACCGGAGACAAGACCTTCACTGGCAAACTGGACGATCGCTTTCCCTTCCAAAAAATCAGCGTCTTGCCTCAAAAGAATGAGCCAGAGCGATTCTCAGGTCAGGCCGTGGAAAAAGAAACACCCATGCAAAATTTCAAAAACAACCACCTTCCCAACCTCCGAGCCCAGTACTTGAAAGAAATGATTTCCGTGTATTCCAAAAAAATAGACCCAATTCTGCTAGAAGGAGTGGTCAAAAAATATGTGTCGAAAGAGGAGCGAAATGCAGTAATTTATTTATTTTTTCCGGAAGAGATTTTATCCAAGGAACGTAAATAGACTAAAGTGACTATTTGACGGAGTAGGTAGAGATGTAACAGCAATGCACCTCTACTAACTTAGTCAAATAGTATACGTAAAGTAAATGTGACGAAAGATTATCAAAGTTTTTTTCAAACCAGCAAAGATTACTCACTCAACAATATTGATTCTATGAAAAAACTACACCTTTACTTTGCCTGTTGTGCAACACTTTATTTGGCTGCATGTACGCAGAATCCCTCTTCGCCCAAGCAAACAGAAGAAGTCTCGGCGGATACGCCATCAAGTACACCTGAAAAAACTGCCGAATCCGCCACAAATCTCAACTTTGAACATTTTGGCAGCTTCGACCTCAGCACCTGGACCAAAAGACCATTGCCACAAGGAGATGACGAGGACGATTTCACTACCGAAGCCTTCATCTACGAAAAAGAAGGAGTGACGCTGGAAATCAGTGAGTCTGAGGGCGAATACGGACGAATTAAATTCTACGAACTCAAGGGTGCCGATGGCAAGGTGCAGAAGGTAAGGTCATTGAATTTTAACAACGATGTACTAGAAGCCGAGGAAATAGTCAACGACTACACGGTAGAGCCTGGCAAAAAGTACACCCGTACCCAGAAAATGGCCACAAGCACCTTTGAGATGAAATCAATACCAACCAAACTCAGTGGTGCCTGGGGGCAAGGTCCTGCGGATGAGCTTCAGAAGTGATGCTTGAGTGCCTTACCAACTCTACCCTCTGCACCCCAACTGCCCATGCGGAATCCGCACATGCCGCCTTCCATAGGTCCATTAGATGGGGTAGGAGACCTGCGCTGGGGTGCAAATTGGACTTGGGCGAGTGTGTAGAGCTTAAATCTCAAAATAAGCCGAAATGCCATTTCTCACCCCCTCCAACTGACCTAACTCATTGAATACCGTTTAAATAAGCTGGAACTTCCCACTGAAATGGACAAAACCATTTTGCCAGCACCATGAAAACCTTGACTAACTTCACAAAAGAGAGAGGTATCGTCCTGTTTTTGGCCTTATTCCTCTCCACTACACTGGGCGATAAAATGAGTCCACACCCATCCGTTTACGTGTTTAATGGCGAAAAGTACGTGGTACAAGGTGAACTGTACAGCGGCATGATCGGCGAGAACCTTGCCAATTACGAGTATTTCCCGTTGCCAGCGCTACAAGCTCAGGCAGGAAATTTCCAATTGCGCATCAGCAATGAAGCCAATGGGCAGCAATATACCGATATGGCTCAACTGCTGGTGGTCCAGCACCCTCAGAACAAAGAGGTCATCATGGACCAACGCGGTAAAGCACACTTGATTGGCAAAGCCCAAAAGCCAAATAGTG
Organism: Chitinophagales bacterium; assembly: GCA_013298445.1. Lineage (GTDB taxonomy): Bacteria > Bacteroidota > Bacteroidia > Chitinophagales > Saprospiraceae > Haliscomenobacter. Next base: position 5,351 of record JAAFHQ010000276.1, read on the forward strand.
TGACCAGTTCCAATGGCAGCGATTTAAGTCTGGCCACAGGCGTCAAAGACGATCAGGTCTTTGCTTTTGACAACGAAGAGTTTTCGCGCAATGCGGTCATCCTCAAGTTTAAAAAACCGGAAAGAACCGAAAGGGGCAAGCTGATCCTGCGGGCACAAAGCTCCGAATGGATGGCCCAAGTAGTAAATAGTTATTACCGCAAGTTTGGCAAGGATTTCCCCAATTGGTTGCAAGAACAAAATGCCCTCAGCAGTCCGGAAAGATTGCAAGGCATGCGCGACAATGACCTGCCTTTATCCGTGTACCTCAAACGGGATGGTGAATGGGAATTGCTGGAATATTTTGTAGCCACTACACCTTTACAAGCCCGTGATCTGGTGATTCCACTCAACCTGATGACCATAAAAGATACCGAACTAGAAATGAAGGTGGAAACCGGCTTCAAGTTTTGGGAACTAGACTATGCTGCGATGGATTTTACCCCCAATGGCCAGGTGACCACCACTTTTGTCCAACCCAACTCTGCAATAGATCAAGACAAAAAGAATGCCTTGGCCCTGTTGGCGGATGCCGATCTAAAATACGTGGTGCTCAAAAAGACGGGTGATTACATCGAACTTTTGTACCCAGAATCAGCTGTGACAAATGGGGGAGGGGCGAATACTTTCTTTTTGTACACCAAAGGGTATAGCGAAATGAATGTCCGCTTTGAGGGCTCTCCAGCAGTCAATGAATTGAAAACATTAAAAGAACCAGGTGCACTTTCTGATTATTCTAAAATGGAGTATTTGAAGCGTAAGGCTGAGGGGAAGGTTTCCTCGATGTAAACGATCAACCTTTCAAAAGCTATGTTAAATGGTAGAGCGCACCAACACTACAAAATTGGCGCGCTCTACCATTTTCTTATAACTGAAAACCCAATCGAAGGCCCAATTGTACGCGAAAACTATTGTAACTGGATTCCTCAAATGAACTGGTCCAGGTATTTCCATTGTTTTGGAAAACAGTCTGCACCTTGCTATTAACGCTCCGAATCCCCAATCCAAAAGACCAATCAAGGGTTAATTTTGGATAAAGTGTTTGTTGTCCATAATGGATCATCAGATCAAGGTGCTTGTAACTTTCCGGATCATATTCACCATTCAGGCGCATCAAATCAATACTCGAAGGGTTTGGTTTTTGGGCTTTCGTATTTTGAGTATTGAATCGAATTTCAGGAGAAAGATATCCACCTTCAAATCCGTCGCTTTCAAAATAAAGCCTTGGAGCGAATGAAAGCAATATTCCCGGGGTAGCTTTTCGATAGGAGTAATCAATATAAGAACCCGAATCTTCATATATGCTACTGCCAAAGTCGCTCAATAATTCATTGATAACGGACTTAAAAGTGATCCCAACTCCTGCCTGTAAGCTCAGCCAATCCAGGTATTCACGTTCCAGAAAAACTGGGAAGTATCCAGCAACAAAAGCCAATGGAGCTACTTTGACAATGTATTTTGAGCTGGGCTGTCCCTGTTTACTCCTCCCTCCGCCAGCATTGTCACCAAATTGAATGATTTCAACCTCCCGTTTAGGTTTGGAAGTTGTGTCACGTTGCAATACCTGTGCAACCAATCCACTTTGTGAAATGGCAAAAATAAAAAAGGCAAAAATCACCTGCATGAGTAATTTATAGTTATACATTTACGTTTGGTTTAAAAATAAAAAATAATATGCGCAATGTATTAATGACAGCCCTTCTTCTATATGGAGTTGGCATTTCTGCTCAAAAAATGAGCATCTCCATTGGCCCTGAAATAAGAATAGATAAAGACGTAAATTTTTGGGGGCATCTTCATCACAATGCTTCAGGGCACTATGTTTTGCTGTCCGAGTCCGATGGCAGCGACTTTGGAAAGCGAATAAAACATGCTCCGATTTTGCAAAAATACGACCAAAAATTCAAACTCCTGTTTTCCAGAGAACTTATTGTTACTGAAGATAACATTTCTTTTGGAAACCTCTTTTATGCATCGAATAAATTTTTGTTGTGCACACAACAGTTGGAGACAAAAGACAAAACCCTGACTTTTCATGCTACCACTATTTCCATGGACGGAAAGGCTGGTAAACCAAAACGACTTGCTCAAATTCAGTGGAAAACCAAAGACGACGAGCCCCAAAAAATTGATTGGGTGATGTCCGAAGATACAACCAAAC
>JAAFHQ010000277.1 GCA_013298445.1 Chitinophagales bacterium
TTGGATGGAGGTCGCCCACTCTTGCCTCCGATGCCTTGGCAAAACTACGTCAACATGAAGGAAGAGGATTTGAAAGCGATTTTTGCGTTTTTGAAGTCGCTGCCACCAGTGGATAATATGGTGCCTTCTCCGGTGCCACCTGTGGCTAGCAAATAAACAAAAATCCTCACCGTCACTCTTGAACAAGAGTAATCAACAAGGATAAACTACAAGGGCCTTTTCCTGTTCATTTGCCAGAAAAAGGCCCTACTTTTATTTGGTGATCAATATCTTTTTTATCCCTACGCCCTTATCGGTCAATACCTTCAGGAAGATGACACCTCCTGGTATTCCCCGTAGGTCCAACTGCCGGGTGGGATTCAAAATCGGGGTCAGTGCCCGACCATCCTGTTGAAGCAATTGAAGCCCTTTAACCTGGAGACTTCCAAAATCAACAAAAAGCTGATCACTGGCAGGCTGCGGAAAAAGCCGAACCTGATGGGCGATCAGGCGGTCTTGAACTTTGGACACTACGTCGTTTTTTACAACAATCGCGTCGCGCAGAGGATTGACAGGTATTTTTGTGTAAGCATTGGAGATCAGTTCCACATCCTCGATTTGAAATTTCAATTTAGCATCTTGGCCCTCCCGCAAATTGAATACCAGGTCTTCAATGGTGACTTTGACTTTGCCAATTACCCCTTGTCCTGTCCGATTCCGGCCATCCATTCTTACCAAAGCAACGTCTAACTTACCCAGTTCGGAGTCATTGTGTTGAAAAACCAATAAGTCTTTTCCTAAAGTGCCCAACCAGGAATTTTCAGTGAAAAAGCTCAATTCATGCTTTTTGATTTGTGCTGGATCATAGGCAATTGTAAAAGCAATCCCGTAAATATTTTCAGCCAGTTGTTCTTTGGACCCCAGGGCAACTGGCAGCCACTGGCCAGGTCCGGTGTACAGGGTATCGCCTTGAAAAAACAGATTCACCCCTTCCTCCCGAATTTCCGGTTCCTGCACTTTAGGTATGCCATCGGTATGCTTTAGCCTCCAGTTCGCAGCCAAAGCACTCGTATCCCCAGCATTGATTTGCCCATTTCCATCGGCGTCTACATTCGATAGGTCAACAGGCCTTTGGGGTAGGTTGGTAGCCCACAATTGTGCAACCTGGGCTTTCCACTCCGTGCTCTGAATTTTTCTAGCCTGTCCAGCTTTGCCATAAGCCAAACCAATCGGGAAAAGGTCTTTGTGGTTGACCTCACCATTTCGGTCCACATCTCCAGGCCAAACCGACGTTACCCCTGTACACAAACCCTGGTTATCTTGGACTTGAACGGGGACAACACAAGTTCCATAGTTGCCTAAAGCATCCCAGGCGTGGAGCTCCACATTAACCGTATTGCCTTTGTCGGTACAATTAAACGTTAAGGTACCTTGATTTTTATCGATGGCTTCTCCAACCCGATTGATCGAGTAAACCTTAATCAATTTAAGTCCATTTTGAGTCTCTGGGCCTTGGCCATCAGGGGAATAGGCGTCTGCCGCAACCAAATCCTGGGCAGCAATACTTACGGCAACATTTCCTTGGCCATTGGATGCCAATGCCACACTTAAGCCATTGATACAAACTGGATTAATGGGATAAGAGGCCTTTACATAAATCAATTGGGTATACGAAAAAGTATGATAATATTCCCCCATGGCGTTGCAGGTGGAAAGCTTTGCCTGGTTAGTGACCCCTGCGGCAGGGCTTAGCCCGCCCCAATCCGCATCACCTGGAAGGTAGTAATCATCAGCATTATTGATGGTACTATCCTTGGAAATCCAAAACTCTTCGTCTTTATCCTTGTCATTGTCAACCACCATGACATACGTTACAGCAGTTCCCCCCCCGCCCCATAGCGTCCGGTCAACGTTCGTAAAAATTGGGCGGTCATTACAAACATCCTGGTAAGCCAGCCAATTGATTATAAAATAAGTGCGGTGAATAACCATAGAATCCGTAGCGTCATTGAACACCTCATCCTGATAATTCAACCCCAAGAGTGAACAGTCAGAATCTTTTAGTATTACTGTATCTTTTAAGGCTTGCTGCGAAGCTACTTTGGCATCTTTGGGTAAAATGATGGTGTAGGTATATCCACAATTACTGTCCGTTGGTTCTATCTGGCCTTTTTTCACCCCAATCGGATGGTCCACGAGTGCTGATTTTTTACACTCAGTCCCAATAGCAAAGGAGGGAAAATATTTGGCACTAAGGCTATTGAGCCCTATGGCCAAGGCAATTGTTAGTAGAAAAACTAATTTTTTCATTATAATACGCTTAGATAGTAGTGATAAAATGGGATTGTACGCCATCAAAAGATCAGATGCTAAGTTGACCTCTTGATGCTACAAAAGTATGGGGGCTTGTTTTTGTAAACGAAGACATTAATTACTCAATTCTAGAATAGGAAAAATAATTTACTTTTACAAAAATCTATTTATCAATATTTTAAACTTTATAAACCTAGATAAATGAAAGGCATATTCCTCGATATGTATCAAAAGACGCCGCTAAAAGAGCGAAAAGCCTTTATTCAGTTTGTGGATTCGCCCTTCTTTAATCAAAATACCAATTTGAAGGGCTTGATTCGTGCGCTTGAGAGCCAGGTTAAAACGGCTTCAAAAATAGATAAGCTGCTGGTTTACCAGGAATGTTTTGGCGAGGAGCCCTTTAATGGAGCCAAATACGACAATCTAATTTCGGACCTGCTGCATTTGTGGTACAATTATTTGACGCAGCTTAGTTTAGGCCGCAACCCGCTTGTGCAAAAACAATTGTTGGTGCGCCATCTCCTGGATCAGGAATGGTTCGACCCCTGCAGTGCTCAACTAGGTAAGTTTGCCAAATTATTACAGGAAAGCACCTGGCAAGATCAGTTGTATTGGCAAGCTGAAAGCCAATATCAGTATCTTGAAGATCAACAAAAAGTAATCCAGAATAAGCGAGGGCACTCCCCTCACCTGCAACTCCGCAATGACGCCCTGGATCGGTATTACCACCTCGAAAAAATGCGCATCGCTTGTGATATGGCCAGCCGCAGCAACGCCGTGAATGCGACCTACTCCAATCTATTCATGGAAGCAATCATTCAATGGTACCAGCAAAACCCCAACGCTTTCCTGGCATTTCCCGCTTTCCAGCTTTACTCTGCTGCTTACCGACTTTTTTCAATGCCTGAAAATCCAACAACCTACCAGGATTTAAAACTCCAGCTGGAGTTGCACCTTGAACTTATTCCCCTGGACGAGCTCCGGCATTTGTATACTTACCTGATTAACTATGCCGTTCAGCGGAGCAATTCCGGTGACAATCAGTTTTACCACGAGTTATTCGAACTGTATCGATTCTTATTGGAAAAATCCATCCTGATCAAAAATGATTCACTCACCCAATGGACATTTACCAATATCATCACCGTGGGAATACGGACCAAAAACTACGCCTGGACCGAGCAATTCATCCAGGAAAACAATCATTTCCTTTTGGTTGAAGTACGCCAAAATGTAGTGACTTACAACCTGGCTAATCTCCATTTCGAAAAAAAGGATTATACATCGGCATTGAGAATGCTGCATGATGTAGAATTCACCGATTCATTCTATCACTTATCCGCCAAATTCATTCAGTTAAAAAGCTACTACATTCTTAATGAAACCGAGGCCTTGCTGGCCTTGATCCAAACGACCCGGCGTTTTTTGCAACGCAATCGCCAATTGTCTACCTATCAAAAAAAGTCCAGTGTGCATTTTTTGACTTTGTTACAAAAGTTAAACCAGATTACAATCCTTCAATCGCTCTATCAAGTATCCAAGGCCCATTACCAAAAATTAAAAAATAATCTCGTCAAAATGAGCCCACTGGCCAACAAGCAGTGGTTGGAAGAAATGATTGAGGAGTTAGATCCCCTCTATCACAGCCAATAATTCAATTTCACCACCAGCGCCCTATTCCGATGCGCCCAGCCTTGGGCAAAGTAATTATCGGTCAGCACTACAAACACATCACTCATGGGGCGATAACGCCACTGAATCCGGCTATTGATGTTAAAATTATTGGCTTGGGTATTGTATTGTAAAAAGGTGGTCCAGTTCAAATTGCGATTGAAAAAGAATTCGATGCGGGGCGTGATCGCCAGAATTTCTGCATCAGCGTAAGGTTTGGGAAAGTCCAATTTGTTGTAACTGGCCGCCACCCGAAAATTCCCCCAGGGTTGGGCGCGTAAACCAATACTGAGGTCGGCTGTCCATTGCAGGCCATTGTAAAATTCTCCGCCGGTGAACCCAGCGCTCCAATTCAGGGCCTTCCGCACATCCGAAGTCCATTCCATCCGGGCGTTGACAAAAGTATAGCGTGCTGCGGGAAGTGCCGGATATTCCTCAATTGGTTCATCGTCAAATTTGAAACTAACGGGCACGTTGGCATAGTTGAAATTGGTGTACAACGCAAACTGGCTGGTATTGCGAAAATTAAGTTCCAAATTGACCCCACTGTTGTATTCGTTGATGCTGAAGTTGGGGTTGAACACCATAAAACTGTTGGCTGAAATTTCGGTGCTGTTCAACTTGCTAGTCTCCAGCTTGGGCAGAATGCGCCAGGTAGCTTCCATGAATTTGTAACTGTAGCCAATGCGCAGGGTAGTATCCCTCGCTGCGTCATAATTGGCGATGCGCAACTCGTAACCCATGTCAGCGTAGTAATTGGGCCCAATGCGCAAAAAGTCGGCGATGAATTCAAAATTTCGACCTGTATATTCAAACCCCGTTTGCCCCCACCAATCCTGATTTTTGATGCCCGGTTTAAAGGATTGGTGAAACCCTACCCAGGACTGCATCGATCCCTTCGGGGAAATGTACAAAAACTCGCCTCCAGCATTGCGACTCCAATTCTGGGTATTTTGTTCCTGTTCTCCGGTTTCCTGGCGATTGAGGAAATAGCCCCGCAAAGTAGTGCGGCCAAACAGGCGACGGTCAAAAACCAGTGCTGAAAAATTCTCAGGATTTTGCGCTTCAAATTTGCGGGTCTGCATATTGAGCACTCCGATGCGGGTATCAGGATTGATGTTACCAGTAAGGCGTAGCCCAGCTAGGATGGGAATTTGATTGCCATTGTCATCCAGGCCAATGCGACGGGAGAAAAAAGGGCGAATCAGGTCAAAACCAAAATTGCCAAAGAGGTCGGCATTTTCCAGAAAAAAAGTGCGTTTTTCAGGCAATTGAATGTCAAAACGAGTCAGGTTGATGACTTGCTCATCAATTTCAATTTGGGAAAAATCGGGGTTGATCGTCAAGTCGAGATTGAGGGAAGAACCCAGGCCAATTTTGGCGTCCAAACCGATGTCGCCGTAGGTGCGGGTGGGTATTCCATTTTCGGTATCCCGATCGGTTCCCCCGGTCACGAAGGGAATAATTGCATAATTCCGTGAAGCATTTTTGGGTCCTTCATCAAATTGGAGTGCCCCGGTCCAGCCCAGGTCGGTGCCGTTGAATTGCAGGGGAATTTGCACCCAGGCGCTGAAATGCCCACGGTTGGCGTCGTTGCGAATAAAGTTGATGCCCCATTCTTTTTGGCCGTCTTTAAAGCGTAAAATGCGCAAAGGAATGGCAAACTCGGCGGTCCAGTGGTCAGGGTAATTTTGTACTTCACCCCACCATACGTTGTCCCAACTTTCATCGGTTTGACTGCCACTGCTTGCGGCAATCAGCCCTTCAGTTTGTACTCCCGCGGGGGTAAGTGCAAAAAAGTAACCATTGTTGGACAAATTGACGGGATCGAGTACCACGGCAATACCATCTGATTCCCAATACCCTACATCGCGTTTGAGGCTTTGCAGGATGTACTTTCCCGAGTCTTGGTAACAGGTGGCGGCAATGTACAGGAACTGCTCATTGTAGGCGCATTGTACTTTCGTTTGAGCATTGGCGGGGCGACCATCCATGGGCCATTTTAGCCAAAACTGACTCGTCGTGTCGGCGTTCTGCCAGGCCGGATCGTCGAGTTTGCCGTCAATTTTAATGGGTTGGCTGGCCTTTTTAGCCTGCAAGCGAAAACGGGCTTGCATGTCATTGCGCGCTTCTTGCGCGTAGAGTGTGGTAGAGAGCAGGGCAAGGAAGAGGCTGCTCCAGAGCAGTTTCGGGTACATTTCAGTCGGACTTTAGGCTGCAAATGTAGCGATAAAGGTGAAAGGACTACAAAAAGTTCCTCAAAGCAGAGAAAATGTTGGTGAAATGGATGGAAATGAAATAGAGCCACAAAAAAGAGGGCCATTTTCTTGATGGCCCTCCAATCGTCTCTTAAACTAACCGATTAATATCTTTTTCGCTTCGGGAAGCGTTAGGAATATTGTTCTTTACAAACCCTAATGTGCAGTAAAAATCCGCAAAAATCATTGAATTAAATCAATCAAAATGGTGATTGTGAGCAGTGCAGCTCATTCTGCCACAATTATTCAACTTTTAGCGCAGCCTTGATTTTCTGATGGTAATCCCGCAGTCCTGTCAACATCTTAATCATCTGCGGTTCAGGCATATAAGCAGCTCCTTTGCGGTGATTTGCGGCGGCAACTTTCCGTACGATCGTCCAATGTTTCATGATCGTCCCAACAGCTCGGAAATAACTGCCCAGGCTTTGATCATAAATATGGGTCGGCTCCGAACAAACGCCATTCAACTCTATAATTTTGAAATTTTTGCCCTGCTTCAAATCCTCCAGGCTCGAACATTTAATGTCGAACCGGCCATAACTAAAGCCGGGAATTTGCTCGGCCACAGTGTCAAAAGTATGATGTAAGGTGTCATCAATATGCAGGTTCCCATTGATGAACTGGGTGCCCTTAGAGTGGTTGCCGATTACCCCCAAGCCGACACGTTCACCAAGTGCAGGCACATTTTTGAACAATTGCCAATGCGTTTCTTGTAGTCGATCCAGTTGTAACAAAGCACGTGGTGTGCTTTCGATCAATTCTAGGACAGTCGATTTGCCGTCACCCGTTACGTGCAAAAAATCTTTCAAGGTCAAAGAGGTGATCTTACCTTTTTCAGCATTGGGCAAACGGTAATACAAAACGCCCAACTCTTCGGGGTAATTGAGGTATTCCTGGATGATGAAATCAATCGGATATTGACTCAGGTAAGCCCGGAGTTGATCCGCGGTATCCAATTTTTTCACCAAAAAACCGCGGTAGCCAACATCTGGCTTGGCAATCAGAGGAAACTCAATCCCGACCTGACGAATTTCTTCCAGGATCAGTGCCAAATCCTGCCCACGTGGCGCTAAAATGGATTTGGGACAGAGGGAAGCCGGTAAGTTTTGAATGGTTGCATATTTGGACTCCAGGCCCAAGCCCCCAGCTAAAATCCCCGGATTGGCCGCCGTAAAGAAACAGGCATGCCGAGAACGCAAGGCCAGCAGCGGCCCGTACACAAACATGGGCCAATAAAAAGCCAGGGTAGGCCAGTATTCCCAGTTCCACAATTTGATCCAAACCGGATTATTGATTAGACTCCACCTCTTCACGCGATAA
>JAAFHQ010000278.1 GCA_013298445.1 Chitinophagales bacterium
GGGGTTGCTCGGTGCCACATTGCCTATTCAGTATATGGGCAAGCAGGAAGTCATTCTGGGGCACAACAACAAGCGCTACAAAATCAATACCCGCTGGAGTCAGGCAGATGCAGCACGGTATCCGGTCAATAATTGCCATGAAATGGTACAGGATAAAAAAGGCCGAATCCTGTTACTGACCGATGAAACCCGCAACAATGTACTGATTTACAACAAAAACGGAAAAATACTGGACAGTTGGGGCACCGAATATCCGGGCGCGCATGGGTTTACCTTGTTCAATGAAAATGGAGAGGATATGCTGTTCATCTGCGACAACAACCGGCATCAGGTCATCAAAACGACCATTGATGGGCGGGTTCTGATGACTCTGGATTATCCAAAAGAGAGCGGCGTTTATACAAAAGCCGAAGAGTACGTCCCAACTGAAACCGCCATTGCACCCAATGGCGATATTTACGTGGCGGACGGTTACGGCAAAGACTACATCATCCAGTACAACCACAAGGGCGAATACATCCGTCATTTTGGCGGCAAGGGCGATACGCCAGCGCATTTGAGCAATGCGCACGGCATTTGTGTGGATCTTCGCGACAAGGCCAATCCTTGTTTAGTGGTCAGTTCGCGCGTTCAAAATGCCTTCAAACGTTATGATTTGGCAGGAAAATACTTGGAAACGATAGATGTAAAAGGGGCCTGGGTCTGCCGTCCGGTTATAAAAGGCGAGTACTTATATGCGGCGGTTTTGCAATCGAATAATAGTACAGGCGCGCAATCGGGTTTTGTGACCATTTTGGATAAAAACAACAAAGTCGTGTCCAACTTAGCCGGAAGCACGCCGCAATACCAGGGCAATCAGATCGAGGAAATGTACCAAACCATCAAGGCATTTCAATACCCGCACGATGTGTTGATTGACGACGAAGAATGTATGTATGTGGCGCAATGGAATTCAGGAAAAACGTATCCAATCAAGTTAGAGCAGGTCTAATTTTTTTGTTTTAAGCGAAAATGAGGCTGATTTAGGGTGAATGAGGCACGAAAAGCGGAGTGTAGCAGCGCTACATGAGCATTTTCGGAACGAAATTCACCCTAAATCGGGCCATTTGCAGCAAAACAAAAAAAATTAGACCTGCTCTCAGAACCCGTTATATGAAAATTTGGATTTTACCAACACTGCTGGTCCTCTACACCCTTTCTGTCAACGCTCAGGACAACTTCCAACTGGCTCGGCCGTTGCTGAAATACCCTTCCGTATTTTTCAGCAATGAGATGGCCGTTGAAATGGTTTTTGCGGAAGCGAATACCCAAATACGCTATACTTTAGATGGGCAAGAACCCACCGAAAATGCGCCACTGTATACGCAGCCCGTTCGGATTACCAAGGGTTTCACAACCGTCAAAGCGCGGGTATTTAGTAAAATTTATCAGCCCTCCGATGTGATAGAAGCAACTTTTATCAAAGACGGTTTGCCGATAAAATCGCTTGAAAACACAGCGCCAAATCCCAAATATAAAGGTTCAGGCGCAATGACCCTGATTGACAATAAAGGCGGATCAACCAATATTTCGGGCAATACCTGGTTGGGTTTTCAAACCGATACCGTCGAAATTGTGATGCATTTTTATAAAAAAGAAAAGGTCAAAGACGTGTTGGTGAATCTTTTACGCGACTATGGCTCCTGGATTTTTTTACCCGAAAAAATTGAAGTGTATGCTTTTAAAAATGATGCATTTCAACTCGTTGACAACAAAACATTTAAACAGGACAACAACGTTAACGGATCTGCTTGTGTGCCCATGGTATTTGCACTGAAAAACGGCATAAAAACCGATAAACTCAAGATTCAACTGTATTTGGTCAAACAAATTCCTGATTGGCACGCCGGAAAGGGAAACAAGAGTTGGATTTTTGTAGACGAGGTAAAAGCATATTAACCCAATGTATGGACTTTCCAAGTCTCAAAGACGCAGACAGCATCGCCCGTATAAACTGAGGAGGGCATTCTGATCAATAAAACCGCCTGATTTTAAACTCAAAAAAATGAGCTTTCGCATCGCTATCTTTTTACTACTTTCTACCAGCACATTTGCGCAAACGCAAAAGGTGCCTTATAAGAATCCTGCATTGCCTATTGAACAACGCGTGAATGATCTGCTAAGCCGCATGACGGTAGAAGAAAAATTCTGGCAATTATTCATGATTCCTTCTAATACCGATGTGTTGACCACACCGCAAGATAAGCTTGCCTACAAAAACGGAATCTTCGGTTTTCAACTCAGTGCAGCTTCGCAAGGCGGCAACACGGCCGAGCAAATGCTTACCTACAACGCCACCGAAAATGGTGAAGCGATCTTGAAGAAGCTCAATGCCATTCAGAAATATTTTGTAGAAGAAACAAGGCTCGGCATTCCTATCATTGCGTTTGATGAAGCCCTGCATGGCCTCGTGCGTGAAGGCGCCACTACCTTTCCGCAAGCTATCGGATTAGCCGCTTCGTTTGATACACTGTTAATGAATCGCGTGGCAACGGCCATTGCTACCGAATGCAAAGCGCGCGGCATCCGGCAGATTCTTTCGCCTGTTATCAATATCGCTACCGATGTGCGCTGGGGACGAGTAGAAGAAACGTATGGTGAAGACCCTTTTCTCTCTTCCGAGATGGGTGTAGCGTTTGTGAAATCTTTTGAAAAGATGCAGATTATCACCACCCCCAAACACTTTATTGCTAACGTAGGCGATGGTGGCCGAGATAGTTATCCGATTCATATGAATGAGCGCTACCTGCAAGAAATTATTTTCCCACCTTTCAAAGCAGTATTTAGTCGAGGCGGTGCGCGCTCGGTAATGACGAGTTATAACTCGCTCGATGGAACTCCAAGTTCAGCAAACGACTGGTTACTCAATCAAAAACTAAAACGTGACTGGAAGTTTGGAGGTTTTGTTATTTCCGATGCGGGTGCTGTTGGTGGTTCACTTGTGCTACATAACACATCTCCCGATTATGCCACATCAGGTGCGCAAACGGTAAATGGAGGATTAGATGTTATTTTTCAAACTGCGTACGATCACTATAAATTATTTCTACCTGCATTCATAGATGGTCGTGTAGATGATAAGAAGTTAGACGGCGCAGTAGCTAGGGTGTTGAAAGCTAAGTTTGAGTTGGGCCTCTTCGAAAATCCCTACATGTCAGTTGAGCAGTTGAAAAAGATTTCAAACGTAGATCAAAAGAAACTTGCACGGGAAGCAGCAATTAAATCGATGGTATTGTTAAAAAACAAGAATCAGACCCTGCCTTTATCGAAACAAGTAAAGTCAGTTGCAGTCATCGGTTCTGATGCTACCGAAGGAAGACTAGGTGGCTATAGCGGTCCCGGTAACGGAGTAGCCACTATTTTGCAAGGCTTGCAAAAGCGCACTGGCATTAAAGTGAACTATGCAATAGGTGCCGACCGCAACGATAAAGAGTGGGTAGTTGTTCCTGCGGACAATTTGAAATCAGCGACTGGCAAGAAAGGCCTAAGTGCTTTTTACTATAAAAATATTGATCTCAGCGGAAAACCGTTGCTCACGAGGCAAGACGAGCAAGTCAATTTTCATTGGACACTCTTTGGCCCTGATGAACAACTAGGCAATAGTTTTTATTCTGCACGTTGGGAGGGATTCATTACTTCTCCGAAAACCGAAGTACTAAGAATCGGGTTGGATGGAAATGATGGCTTCCGCCTCTATGTTAATAATCAACTGCTTATTGATCGTTGGGAAAAAAAGACCTATAGCACTGAGTTGGTCGATTTTAATGCTGAGAAAAACAAATCGTATCCCATACGAATTGAGTTTAAAGAAACCACAGGCAACGCGCACATTCGATTGATTTGGGACCTTGGTGTCACGAAAGTGTGGGAGAAGCAAATCGAGGAAGCAGTAGAAGTGGCCAAACAGTCTGAAGTGGCGATAATAGTAGCCGGAATTCACGAAGGCGAGTTTCAAGACCGTGCGTTTCTTTCATTGCCTGGTCATCAAGAAGAGTTAATCAATCGCGTATCGGCCATAGGTAAACCAGTAGTGGTGATTCTGGTGGGTGGAAGTGCGATTACTATGAACAATTGGTTGAACAAGGTCAATGCCGTAATCGACATTTGGTATCCAGGTGAGGAAGGTGGCCATGCCTTGGCAGATGTATTATTTGGCGATGCAAGTCCCGCTGGTCGATTGCCCATTACTTTTCCATTGCACGAAGCTCAGCTACCCCTGGTGTATAATCACAAGCCAACCGGTCGTGGTGACGATTATCATAACCTTAGCGGGCTACCGCTCTTCCCATTTGGTTACGGACTTACCTATACCACGTTTGCTTACAGCAATATGCAGGTCTCAAAATCGGCAATCAAAAAGACAGAACAAGCACAAGTTTACTTTGAGTTGCAGAATACGGGCAAGTATGCCTCGGACGAAGTGGTGCAACTTTATATAAAAGACGATCTCGCCACAGTTGCCCGGCCCGTGTTGGAACTGAAAGGTTTTCAGCGTGTTCACCTTAAGCCTGGAGAGAAAACGATTGTGCGGTTTATGATTACTCCCAATATGCTTGAGATGCTTGATGAAAATCTTCAAACTGTGATCGAGCCTGGAAACTTTTCTATAATGGTGGGAAGTTCTTCAAGAGCAATTGAATTAACGACAGTGTTGACTGTCACTGAATAATTGTTTTTTTGCAACCACTGCCTGTGATAATCCCTTAGGGGCGATAAAAAAATAAACTATTCATTTTGCCAAAGGATTAGATAAGTAAACGGTTCATTTCAAGTTTCTTATCTAATCCTTTGGCTCAAAGAAAATGAATAGTTTATTTTTGCCCCACTACTTAGTACATGTGTTTGCCCTACTACTTACGGCCTGATCACCATCAACCGCTTCGTACTCAAAGTCCGCCCCCGTTCATCCTTCAAACTATACAAGTAAGCCCCTTTTTTGAGTTGCGAAATGTCCACCTGCTCGGCATAGTTCCCGGTGATGGTGTACATTTTGCTCCACTCCTCCTGACCAATGATGTTGAAGATCGATAATTTGTAGGTGCCAGGCGGCAAGTTAAAAAACTCAAAGCGTACGCTGGCGATGGCCGGATTGGGCGACACATAGATGTCGGGGCGTACACTGCTTATGTTTTGTACAGCACTTTCTCTTTCCCGGGGTTTGAACTCAATTTTGAGGATCTTTTTTTCATTGCTGTTCATCCACACCCGGGCTACGGGTTCTTTGGAACTGCTGGCGTAAAAATGGTAGGAAATTTTCTTTTGGGTGCGCAGGAGTTCTTTGTCTTTGACCGATTTGGTCACCTCCTGCCAACGTCTGCGGCCTACTTTTACTTCGAGGCGCATTTCAATGATCTCGATGCGGCGTTCCCGGATCACATCAAAAATTCCGCCCGGTACAATCATCCGTCCGTAACTGTCCACATCGTATTGGCGGTCGTAACTCACGCGTAGGCGCAAGGAATCCGGGCTGACGGGTAGTTTTTTGCGAAACCAACTAGGGATTTCATCCTCTCCCAAAGTCAGCACCAGGTTGCCATCTGCCTGGAATGCATCTCCGTAACGCAAGCCATAACGGCGCTCCACCAGCCCCGGGCTGTAGCGCAACACCGATTTGCGGCTTAAATTCAGCGGATCAGGCCCTATTGCGCCCAACAAGAGCAGGTCATTACCCTGGGTGCGGTAATAGCCTTCGGTATGCTCATCTACAGGAGCAGTATACTCTGCATTTTTAAACAATGAGGCAGCAGTGCCTTTGGAAGCGGGTTTCCATACTGCACTCCGAATGTATGGCGCCTCCAGCATGGCAAAATCCCAACGCTGATTGCGGCCCGAACCGATGTTTTTGATGTAAGTAGGAAGATTGTCTACAGCCGTCAAAAGGGTATCCCCCGCCCTGGGCATCAATGATGTAGGAACAAAAATTTGGGCTTGGATAAAATGCCAGCTTAAACAGCTAAATAGGCATAGGAGCAGGTGCTGCATGCGTTTTCGGGTTGTAGACAGGGCAAAGGTAGGAAAAAAGTTGAGGAGTTGAAAAGTTGAGAAGTTTGGCTGCCGCAAACGACACTCAACTCCTCAACTCCTCAACTCCTCAACTTTTAAAACTAGTTCTGCGCAATCATATCATGCATAATGCGCAGGGTTTCCCGAATATAAATGTCTTTAGAGACCACTTCCATGAAGTCTTTATTGCGGGCAAGGGTCTTTTCATTGTCTGGGCTGGCTTTCATTTTTTGTTCGTCAACACTGATGTTTCGCACCCCTTTGTTGACAACATCCTTGAACGCATTGCGGAAGTCGTTGGCCATTTTTTCTTCAGCAGCTTCATCCTTGCGGAACTGGTCGATGTTGAGCATCACTGAAGAATTTTTGCGCTCAGCCTCAATGTATTTGGCTTGGCCCAATACTTTTTGGAAACCTGGATCTTGTTCAATCCGCGCCTTGCTGCGGCGTTTGATTTCTTCCAGGTTTTTGATTTTGTAAGCATTCTGGCTATAGGAGACTGCTGGAATTTCCGTCCAGTTAAGCGGATAATCTTCTTCACGCTCCCCAACTGGCAAATAGTGATAGGTATCTGGCAGTACTACATCCGGGATTACCCCACGCAATTGAGTGGAACCACCATTGATGCGGTAAAACTTCTGCAGGGTAATTTTGATGTCGCCCAGGGGTTTAAATTCTTCATAACCACTAATGGCTTGATCCAGGCTGAACACCCGTTGTACGGTGCCCTTGCCGTAGGTTGACTTGCTACCTACGATCACTGCGCGACCATAATCTTGCAGCGCAGCAGCCAAAATTTCGGAAGCTGAAGCTGAGAATGAGTTGACCATGATTACCAGTGGGCCACCGTATTGCACAGCAGGGTTGCGGTCATAGTTGACTTCCGCTTGAGCTGTGCGGCTCTTGACTTGTACAATCGGGCCGCTCTCGATGAAAAAGCCCGACATTTTTACCACATCGTTCAAGGAACCACCGCCGTTGTTGCGCAGATCGATGATGACTCCGCTGACCTTTTCTTCCTTAAGTTTTTCCAATTCTTTGGCTACGTCGGGTGCGCAAAAACGGCCATCGGCGCGTTGGAAGTCAGCATAGAATTTAGGTAAGTAGACGTAGCCGATTTTTTCTTCGGGAGTCGCACCTTCCAGAATCAAGGACTTCACATAACTTTCCTCAAATTCTACCACATCGCGGATGATGGTGATTTCTTTGGTGCTGCCGTCTACTTTTTTGACCAGCAGGCGCACCTTAGTCCCTTTTTTGCCTCGAATATGTGAAACAACCTCGTTGCTCAACATCCCTGTGAAATCCAGCCATTCGCCATTGTCGCCTTGGGCAGCTTTGAGGATGAGGTCATTTTCCTGTAGTTCTTTCCCTTTCCAGGCCGGACCACCTACTACTACTTCCGATACTTTGGTATAATCTCCCACTGTTTGAAGCCGGGCACCAATCCCTTCCAGGCGACCAGAGATGTTCAGGTCAAAATCCTGTTTGTCGGCG
>JAAFHQ010000279.1 GCA_013298445.1 Chitinophagales bacterium
CGCAGTTCAAACGGGCTTGTGAACTGGTGCGCAATGGCCGTATTGGGAAATTGCACACCGTTAAAATTGGCTTACCCGGCGATCCTGGGGGGGAAGTGGAGCCAGAAATGCCCATCCCGAAAACCTTAAATTACGAGATGTGGCTGGGGTCCACGCCTTATGTGTACTACACCGAAAAAAGGGTACATCCACAAGTGGGATTTGACCGTCCGGGCTGGTTGCGTTGTGAACAATTCGGAGCGGGCATGATTACGGGTTGGGGTGCGCACCACATCGATACTGCACACTGGGGCATGGGTACAGAACATACTGGCCCAATCGAAATCAAAGCGGATGCCAAGTTTCCAACGAGTGGCCTTTGGAATGTGCACGGCGACTTTTTGGCCGAAGCCAAATACGCCAATGGAGTGAACATGCAGGTCAGCGGTGCATTCCCGAATGGGATACGTTTTGAAGGCAGCGAAGGTTGGATTTTTGTGTCAAGGGGCAACGTGGGGGTAACGGCCAGTGACCCAGGCAATGCAAAAAACTCTGATGCCTTTAGTGCCAGCGATGCCAAAATTCTACAATCGATCATCAAGCCTGAAGAAATTCACCTGTACAACTCCCCAGATCAGCACGGCAACTGGTTGGATTGTATTCAAAATGGCCAACAAACCATTGCTCCTGTAGAGGTGGCACATCGCTCCACCTCGGCCTGTTTGCTCATTCACGCGGCCATGAAATTGAAACGCACCCTCCATTGGGATCCAGTTCATGAACGTTTCAAAAATGACGATGAGGCAAATGCGTTGCTGGCTCGGCCACAGCGGTTTCCATTTGGGACGGAATATGTGAAATAACTCATACTACACATTTAGCAGCTTCGCTGCTTTTTGTAACCGCGACGACGCGACGGCGCGACGTTACGTGTGCTTCGCACACTTTTACGTCGTTTTACGTCACACATTTGGCGCAGCCAAATGAATCGTCGCGCCGTCGCGTCGTCGCGGTTACAAAACATTTGGCGCAGCCAAATCAAAAAAATCGTTGCCTTTGCTAAAGAAATAGATAAATGAAAAAAATGCACAAATCATTCCTTTTCCTCCTCCTCGCCGGCCTTTGCGCCTGTTCAAATTCTCAAACCCAAGAGCAAACCAGTAGCATGAAACTCAGCGGTGCAGCCAACGAAATCAAGCTGATGACCCTCGATCCTGGGCACTTCCACGCGGCCTTGGTGCAAAAAAACAATTATGCCCAGGTTGATTCAACGGTGTATGTGTATGCACCGGATGGACCCGAGGTGAAGGCTCACCTGGCGCGCATCGACAGCTACAACAATCGGCCTGAGGCTCCTGCCAATTGGCACACCAAAGTTTATAAAGGACCTGATTACTTGGCAAAAATGCTGAGTGAAAAACCTGGAAACGTAGTGGTGATCTCCGGCAACAACGCTCAAAAGACTCATTACATCCAATCCTGCATTGACGCAGGTCTTAACGTACTGGCGGATAAACCAATGGCCATCAAACCGCCCGATTTTCAGCGCCTCCAGCAGCTTTTCCCTCTGGCCGAAAAAAAAGGCGTACTGCTCTACGACATCATGACCGAGCGCTACGAGATCAGCACCATCCTGCAACGGGAGCTCTCTCAAACACCAGCCCTGTTTGGAAGTCTGGAAAAAGGAACACCCGATAATCCTGCCATCACCAAAGAAAGTGTACACCACTTTTTTAAGTATGTTTCGGGTGCCCCGCTGATTCGTCCAGCCTGGTTTTTTGATGTGGAGCAGCAAGGTGAGGGCGTAGTAGACGTATCGACCCACCTGGTTGATTTGGTACTCTGGGAATGTTTTCCTGAACAAAGCATCAATTACACCAAAGAGATTCAGTTGCAGGCCGCCAAACGCAGTGCTACGGAACTGAGCCGCGATCAATTCAAACTGGTAACCGGCCTGCCTGGATTCCCTGGTTTTTTGAAAAAAGACCTGACCAAAGACTCTACAGTGAAAGTGTTTTCCAACGGTGAAACCCATTTTAGCGTAAAAGGGGTACACGCCAAAGTATCAGTGATCTGGAATTTCCAGGCACCCGAGGGAGCTGGTGATACCCACTTTTCCATCATGCGGGGCACCAAAGCCAATCTGGTCATTCGGCAAGGTGCGGCGGAGAAATACCGCCCAATGCTATACGTCGAACCCCTGCCCAATGTGGATCGCAGTAGTGCCGAAGCAGCCCTAAAAGCCGCCATCACCAACTTAAACAGCAGCAAATTTAAAGGACTGAGCTACGAAGCAACGGACAAGGGGTGGAAAATTATCATTCCTGAATCCTACAATGTTGGCCATGAGGCACATTTCGCCCAGGTAACCGAAAAGTATTTGCAATATTTGACGCAAGGCAAATTGCCCGAGTGGGAGGTGCCCAATATGCTGGCGAAGTACTACGTTACGACAAAGGCGTATGAGTTGAGTAGAGACAAATAGAACCACGATGTTGAAAAAAATCGCTGCACTGGGGCTGGCCATTTTTGGTTTATCACTGAAAAGCTGTATTCCTGATGGCTTAAAAAGTGGGTACCAGATTGAAGACAATCAGGTGGTGTTTTACCACGGATTTCCAGCCTCGCGCCAGGTGATTGGGGCAGCCGATCCCAAGAGTTTCAAGTCGATCAACACCGAATACGGGAAGGACAAAACGCAGGTGTTTTATTACGGTGAAATTTTGCCCAAAGCGGATCCGACTTCTTTTGTTTACTTGGATGGTTCTTTTTCTCGCGATAAAAATTTTGGTTTTTCCAGTACTAGAATCCTGAGTGAAGATGGCACCCATTTTGACATTGTTCCCAATCCCAACGAAACACCTGGAAATGTCACCTCAGAAGGCATCGTTTATGCCCGAGACCGACAGCATGTTTATACCAGTGGTGGTGTAGTGGCAGAAGCCGACCCTGAATCTTTTGTTTTTGTTCCGATGTTCAATGGAAATTACCTGGCGTATGACCGTAAGCACGTATACTGGGGACATAAACCATTGCCTGATGCAGACGGAGGGAGTTTTCAACGTATAACTGAATATCATTTTAAAGATAAAAATGCGGCTTGGAGTTTACTGTTGGCTAATAATGCAAGGTGGGCACCTATCCCAGAAGTGGATTTACCAAGTTTCAAAGGCTGTAAACGTTTTTACGCCAAGGACAAAAACAGAGCCTATTATGGTTATGATGTAGTAGAGGGCGCGGATCTGGCCACCTTTGAGGAAACCGAAAACCATCAGGCCAAAGACAAAAACGGCACCTATCAATCGGGTAAAAAACAATAAACAATGGACCCTTTGGATTTAAACAATGCTTCCGAAACCCATCCCCTCTTTCCCAGTGGGGAATGGGAAGGTTTTTATACCCATGCTCAAGGCCCCGGTGCGGAGCAATTCAAGATGCATTTTTCCCTCAATTTTGCCAACAATGAAGTCAGCGGTGGTGGAAGCGACAACATCGGGCCATTTGTGTGGAAGGGCATCTACGACACCAAGAGCCTCTGGTGCAAAATGACCAAATACTACGCAACCCATACCGTTTTTTACGATGGGAATGTAGACGAGAATGGCATTTGGGGCAATTGGGAAATCACGCCAAGTATGACGGGTGGGTTTCACCTTTGGCCTAAAAAAAATGAAGAGACTGCACAGATGGAAGCGGTAGATAGTTTGGTTCTGGAGAACATTGTCAGGGTGCCGAGTTCGGTGTCAGTTTAATAGGCTTGAGGTAGGTTGAAAATTAAGGATTTGTCCGCAAACCTAGAACGCCTCCCCGAAGGTTCCAAACCTTCGGGGAGGTAAAGCAGCGAATCAGTGCTTTGCTTGACCGCCCCGAAAGTCTAAAACTTTCGGGGCGGGGTTTTAGATGGTGCATATGCCTACTAATTATTTGATAATCAAATCTTCACAAGCCTAATATATGCCATGATCAGCCTCCAACGCCTCAACCAAGACACCAGCTGGAAAATCACTATAGCTAACCAGACGCTCCTCCTCGACCCCTGGCTCACTGGCACCGAGATCGACGGCTTTTCCTGGTTCAACGAACAATGGCACGCCACACCACCGGTAGCCATTGAAGCATTGGGAGTCATCGATTACATCATCATTTCACAGCCCTTTTCCGACCATTGTCACGAAGAAACGCTACAACTACTTTCCCCGAAAATCCCCATTGCAGCTGTGCCTGCCGCGCGTAAAAGACTGGAAAAAACCTTCGAGCAAAGCCGGGCATTCCAAACGATTCCGGATTACAAAAATGGCTTTTGGAATTTAGGCGAGCTGCGTTTTGCCCAGTTTCGAACAGCTTCTTTATTGGATCAGGTACACAATGCGCTATTGATTCTCAGTCCAAATGGAGAAAATATTTTTTACGCGCCACATGGCTTTGTACCCAATGCCAAACAAGTCGCGGTGCTGAAACAATACCCGATTCATGTGCTCATTACCACCGTTTCGGAGTACCATTTGCCTTTTTTTCTGGGTGGAACCGTCAATTTAGGTTTAGGTATTTTGCAAAAATTGGCACATATCCTGAATCCCCGACACATCATCAGCACCCACGATGAGCAAAAGTATGCCAAGGGTTTGGTGCCAAAAATTGCCCGTACTTTTTATCCGAGTGCAGCCATGGTATTGGAAAAGCAAGCCAATTTTGTGGCTGTGGAGGATTACAGTGTGATAGAGTTGTAAGGCATTTTTGGGCACTTTTTATTGTTAAACACCTAAATACCTACACTATGAAAATCCTATTCGCCCTCTTTCTCTGCATTGACGCCATTATTCTACTGATGTTGGGCTACGAAGCCTTTGTGGTGAGTTCCAACAAAGAACACATCTACCGTAGAAGGTTCGCGGGATTACTTGGACTTACAGTGGCTGCCTTCGTTCTGAGTTTTTATCGTTTTAACCTGGCCTTGTGGCTGGCGGGTGCACCGGCAGTAGGTGTTTCACTTTTTGCACTCCTGTTCTTTATTGCCATGATTACCCACAAAGGCCCCTGGCACTAGGCCCGATTTGCAAGTGCTTAAAGATTGCTTGAAGGATAACGTTGCTTGAGGTCAACATAAATTTTGTCTCGGGGCAGTAACTCCGTTCTACTTTCCCCAAATTGAACACGAAATAGTAATGAGTCTGACCCGATTTTTTCAAGTACAACTCCCAAATGGTCAGCATGAAAAGTTAAGGGCTTTTCGCTGATGAAGTAAACACGATCACCCACCTTTACCTCCAGCCAGCAACCTGGGCAAAGCATTTCTTTTTCCTGATGGGGCTCATCTGGCCAGACAGGCGTATCTTTTATTTGTAAATGAAAACTTTGACCACAATTTGGGCATTCGGCAAATGGCATTTAAGTCGATTTTTGTCCTACTCATCAAAGATAGGCCAATTTCTGCACACCCAATTCCCAAATTCAGTACAGCACAGGATAGCCATTTCTCCATTTTTTCCTACCTTTTCCCCATACGAACAAACAAAAATGCATCGCCACAAATCTATTGGGCATTCCCCAAGCGACATTTTTTTCACAAAGAAAACACAAAGAAACACAGAGGACACAAAGTTAGACGTTGACAAAGGTTGAATTGAAAAGTAGATTTTATTTTAGATTTAAAACCTTGTCAACGTCTAACTTTGTGTCCTTTGAGTCCTCGTTTTTTTCCTCTGTGATAAAAAAATGTCGCTTGGTGATTCTCTTAAAATTCGCGATAATTCAAGTTTCTCAAAGCCAAATATTCCACCATGATACAAAAAATCACTCTGCTTCTCCTCCTTGGATTGTGTTGCTGCCACCTCAGCGCCCAATCCAACAAAACCACCTACCTCTTCTCCTATTTTAAAGGCAATGGCGAAGACGGCCTCCACCTGGCCTGGAGCACGGATGGCCTGAAGTGGGAATCACTCAAAAACGACCAATCTTTTTTACAGCCAGTGGTGGGCATCTCTAAATTGATGCGCGACCCCTGCATCATCCAGGGGCCGGATGGTTTGTTCCACATGGTCTGGACGAGTGGCTGGACAGAACGGGGCATTGGTTACGCTTCCTCGCGAGACCTCATCACCTGGTCGGAACAGCAGTACCTCAAGGTGATGGACCACGAACCAACGACCAAAAATACCTGGGCTCCGGAGCTGTTTTACGACAAAGCCAGCAAACAATACATCATTTATTGGGCGAGTACCATCCCCGGGCGCTTTAGTGCGGGTGCTGAAGCAGGGGATGCCGGCTACAACCACCGCCTGTACTACACTACGACCAAAGATTTTAAGACCTTTACCCCCACCCAGCTGTTTTACGACCAGAATTTCAACGTCATTGACGGCACCATCCAAAAGATAGGCAAGGAATACATTCTTTTTTTGAAGGATGAAACCCGCAATCCACCTCAAAAGAATTTACGCATTGCCCGCAGCACCCAATTGTTGAGCGGTTACAGCAAAGCGTCCGAACCCATCACGGGAAAATATTGGGCTGAGGGCCCTACCCTATTGCACATCAACAAAAACTGGATCGTGTATTTTGACAAGTACACCGAGCACAAATACGGCGCGGTCAGTTCCAGCGATTTAAAAAACTGGACGGATATTTCGGATCAGGTGAGTTTCCCGTCCGGGGTGCGGCATGGAACGATGTTTGCAGTGAAGACCAAGTGGTTGAATCAACAGGTAAAGGCTAAATTGTAATAAAATTGATCAAATTCACGACATTTTGCTCGAAGGACATGAATTGCCTCCAGCTTTAGCTGGTGGATAAGCAGTAAACTCTAGTTTTGGGCTTTAGCCCTGTTTACACAATTTAATTTTGGGCTAAAGCCCATTTAATATCTGGCTTTCGAACCACCAGCTGAAGCTGGAGGCAATTCATGTCCTCCGCTCCTAGAATAAAAATGTCCAGTAGTGTGCAATTTACCCATTCAAAGGCGGGAATTTGATCAAGGTCGTTACCCCCGCATCATCTTGAATTTCAACCCGTCCATTGAGTTGGATGGCCAACAATTGGATCAAACGGCTACCAAAACCAGTTCCACTCTCATTGCCTTGATCCTGAATGCCCAGTCCATTATCGGAAACCCGCAGGCAATACTGCTGGTCGTCTTCCAAAATTAAACTCACCCCAATTTTGCCCTGGCGACCCTCCAAGAAAGCGTACTTCAGGGAGTTGGTGATCAGTTCATTGGCAATCAATCCCAGCGGGATGGCCGTATCCACGTCCAGTTCTAATTCCGCCATTGGGAAATGCAGCTGAACCCGCCCCTCCATATTCCCGTAGGTATCCAACAGGGTCTGAGCCAGGGTTTCCAGGTAGTCTTTCATTTCAACGGTAGCCAGGTTTTTGTCCTGGTACAACTTTTGGTGGATGAGCGACATGGAGCGCACCCGATTCTGGCTTTCCTGCACGGCTTTGAGGGCTGCCGGGTCACTGATGGTAGCCGATTGCAGGTTGAGCAGGCTGGAGATGGTTTGCAAGTTATTTTTGACCCGGTGGTGGATTTCTTTGAGCAACAACTCAATTTCC
>JAAFHQ010000028.1 GCA_013298445.1 Chitinophagales bacterium
GAAACCCTAAATGCCTACGAAGCAGCCATGTACATCGCGAAACAATCCAAACTGATTGAAGAATACAACCAGGATAAAACGGTAGAAGGCCTGGGACGCCTGGAAAACCTCAATGCCCTGCTCGACGGTATCAAGTCCTTTGTGGAAGACGACGAATTTGAAACAGCTGGCGAACAGCAAAACAAATCGCTAGGTGCCTACCTGCAAAACATTGCTTTGCTGACTGATATGGACGATGAGTCCAAACAAACGGGGGATTATGTGACTCTGATGTCGGTGCACTCCGCCAAGGGTTTGGAGTTCAAGTCGGTGTTTGTGGTGGGTTTGGAAGAAAAACTCTTCCCTTCTTTCATGTCGATGGATACACCGGATGGCCTGGATGAAGAACGCCGCCTGTTTTATGTGGCGATTACCCGCGCCGAACAATTTTTGACCCTCACCTTTGCGATGAGTCGTTACAAGTTCGGCCAGATGCAGTACAACGAGATGAGTCGCTTCATCGAGGAAATTCCCCGCGATCACCTGGAGAGTACTTCGGCGCTGCGCAGTGGATTTTCTTCGGATTACGAGCCTGCCCCCAGCAAACCTGCGGGTACCTCAGGGGTGAGTGGAGCCTTCAAGCCGCGACCATCCAATGCGAATGCCGCGCCCAAGATTGATCCAGCCCTGTTCAAACCCAGCCCCAGCGAACAAATTAAAATAGGGAACAAGGTGCTTCACCTCAAATTTGGAGAAGGTAAGGTGCTGAACATCGATGGGGGCAAGGACAACCGAATCGCAACCATCTTCTTTGAAGCCGCGGATGACGGGCAGGAGAAACGGATCATGTTGAAATTTGCGAAGTTGCAGATTGTGGAGTAGGGGGAATTTACCCCTTCTTCACATGATACCCCTTCTCCCCAAAAGGCTGCAATTCATCAATAAACATCGCCTCCAATTTTTTGATTTCTTTGCGGTAATCCATTTGAATTGCATCGTCTTGCTGGATTTCGCTCAAAATTTCATAGGCGAAATTCTCTTCACCCAAGGCTTTCCAATCCTTTTGTAGTTCAGTATTAGGATGGGAGCCCATATTCAATTGAAAGCGGAGCCGATTCCAGATGGCCACTAGGTCAAGGCTGCTTTCTACAAATACCTTATTGTTGCTCTTGTTGCGGATTTGAAAAACGCCAATTTTGGATTTGGTCTGTTTGTAATCGTTGATGATTTCTTTTCGGGTTTTCATTGTGGATTGGTTAAAGGTTGGTAGAACCGGGAGGGAACAATTGTTCGGACCAGTTTAGTTCCGCAGGTAGTGCCTGGTTTGAAAATTCAATGTGGATGACCCGCCGTTTTTTATGATTTGTCGTTCTGCTGGAACTGTGCAAAATTAACGGCTTCATGAGCATGACCCCTCCTTTTTTTACAGAACAAGAGGCTTCAGTTTCCATACTCCAATCGATGGTCTCAGGGCGGTATATTTTTTTTAGGTGGGATTTGGGAACCACTCTTAGTGCTCCATTGCGCTCATCGGTATCGTCCAGATGGATTCGAATGGTGGTGATGTTTTCTAAAATGTGGATCGGTGGTTGAACTGCAAATTGGTTTTGCTTGCTTGTCCATGGCCCAAACCCTACCAGTTCAAGTTTCTTATCAACCGAAATGGTCAAATCTTGATGATAAGGAACATACCAATTCGAAGTTTCTGGTTTGTCAAAATAGATACTTTTAACAACAAAAAAGTCATTACCTAGTAGTTGATAAATGAGAGATTTTAACTTGTCTGTGAAAATGAATTCAACTACTGACGGGATTTCCTTCAAGAACTGTCGAATAGCAAAGACGTCAGCTGATTTTCTAAAGGTTTCTTTCGAGGTGTCGGCTTGATCGATGATTCCTAAAA
This sequence comes from Chitinophagales bacterium, assembly GCA_013298445.1. Taxonomy (GTDB): domain Bacteria; phylum Bacteroidota; class Bacteroidia; order Chitinophagales; family Saprospiraceae; genus Haliscomenobacter. The sequence goes on from JAAFHQ010000028.1 coordinate 1,883, forward strand.
TTTTTTCCACTTCTGCTGCTGAATAGACGTTTTCGATGGTGGTAAAACCGTCTTTAGCAAGTTTTTCAGGGTGCGTTAAATTTTCAAGCATTGCTAATATTTTGTTGCAATTTTATCAATAAGTGTAAAAAATAAAAACACTCACCGGGAATCTTTTCCCCCTCCCCACGGTTACCACCCCAAACAAAACTTAAACCGATGCAAACACTGCACCCCTTAATTTTAAACAACACCAAAAAACTGCCCCCTTTAAGCCCTTCACAAAACGAGGTTTATCAGAGTTTACTCCAACAACTGCAACAATACTCACTGTGTGGCCTGGGAGTAACCCGTGGCCATGGCCGCACATTTATGCTTCAACGCCTGGCCTTGGAAACGGGCGGACACTTCATACGCCTCGCCGATTTTTTTGACGAAATCCAATCCTTTCACCCTCTGGCACTGGAAGAGGGTATTGCGGCTACCTTGCACAAAGCCTTAAAAGCTCATAACCTGGTCATTGTCGACGATTTTCATCAGGTGCACAACATGCTGGAAAGCTGTTACGGTAAGGCGCGACCGGGGTTACTCATTGCCGTGTTGGATGGCATCCTGCGCTGGCTGGAACAGAGTGGCAAACGATTGGTCTTGAGCAGCGACCAGGGTTATTACCCCGAGCCACTTCAAAATCCCATCCAAAAGATCAATTTGCTGGAATTCAATGCCGAGGATCAAGCCTTTTTATTCAATACCCTGAGCAAAGGGCGTTTGAAAGACGTCGATTTTGAGCGTGTTTTTGTGTTTGCACCGCACTTGAACGCCACTCAAATGGCCTACGCCTGCCAGTTGATGCCCGGAGATGCCCATTTTGATACGGCTGCCTTAATCCAATTCCTGGAAACCTACGCTCTACACAGCAACGTAGACACCAGCGAGGTTGACCCTATGGATTTTTCTGACCTCTATGGTGTGGAAGAAGTGGTTCGCCAATTGGAAATTGACATCATTGTGCCAATGGAGCGCGATGACCTGGCTAAAGAACTGGGCATCCGTGCCAAACGAGGGGTTTTGCTCTATGGCCCTCCCGGAACAGGTAAAACCTCAATTGGTCGGGCTCTGGCGCACCGCCTGCACAGCAAGTTCTTTTTGTTGGATGGCACTGTCATCAGTGGGACTGATCAGTTTTACCAAAAAGTGCACCAAATCTTTGAGGCAGCCAAGCACAATGCGCCGAGCATCCTGTTCATCGACGACTGTGATGTTTTGTTTGAAAACCAGGATGAATTTGGTTTGTACCGCTACTTGCTCACCATGCTGGATGGTTTGGAATCCCGCTCCAACGCTCAGGTGACGGTGATGTTTACGGCCATGAACATCGGGAGCTTGCCACCTGCCTTGATCCGCAGTGGTCGGGTGGAGTTGTGGTTGGAGATGAAATTGCCAAATGCACCTGCCCGGGAGGCAATGCTGAAATCCTTGATCGCTAACAGCGTACTTGAACTCAAAGCAAAAGAATTGAACCACCTGGCCGAATTGACTTACGATTGTTCGGGTGCGGATTTGAAACGCATCGTGGCGGATGCTCGCAATTTGCATGGCTTCGATGTGGCCAAGGAACAAAAAGTGCGCAGTCCTTTTGCTTATTTCAATCAAGCTATCGAGCAACTGCGTGAAAACCGAGAGCGTTTGGCAGCAGCACCAGCTTTTACCGCGGCACATAACCCTGCTGCGGCGTTGAATCCGGGAGTGGTGTTGGCGCAGATGGCAGAGTAGATTTCGGATTTGGGATGTCGGATTTCGGTTGGTACATTGCTTTGACAATTAACGGCAACCAAAAATTTAGTTTCATGTGTGAAAAACTAAAATTGGATTGACCAGATACTTTTGAAGCAATGCACCAACCGAAATCCGACATCCCGAAATCCGAAGTCACTTAACTCGATACACCGGATACCGCATGTACTCCTTCTCCCAATACTTCGAGTTTTTGTAAACAAAATCCAACTGCGCCGAAGCACTTTCCGCAAAAGCCTTGTCGCTCGCCTTTTTTTCTTCTAATTTTTTCTTCAATCCAGGATCCTTTTGCAACAACTCTGCGGCCAGATCTTCAAATACATAGGCCGAATAGCCCCCTTTTTCCTGCAAAATCGTATCAAAAAAATTCCAGCGGAAATAGGAATCCACACCTTGCGGCTCCAGCACTTCCACGATGAAACGATTGCGCCATTGATTGAGGGGGATGAAATAGTCTCCCTTGCGCAAGGCCACTTTATGGCGTTCGGTATGTAAGTCAACGCTGGTGTTTTGGTGATGCCCTTCATAGGGGTTAGGTGCACTTTTGTAGGCATCGATGATGTAAACGTCTACTTCGATGGTGCTATCCTGGGTCAATTGGCGCATTTGCACCCCACTCACCTTGAGCCGTTCAATGACGTTGTGCCAACCTTGCGGGATGATGTAGGCACTAGGTTTGGTAGCTTTCAAGTCTACATCATAATGGTCGTAAAAGGGGACAATTTTATTCAGCGGCTTGTTGCGGTTGTAGTACAATCGCTTAACTCCGCTCACTTCGCTGAGCGGGTATTCGGGTTCGTAGCCTTTGAATTCAATTTCCGAAAATTTCTCCCGATTGAGTTTCCATGTCAAAGGGAACTCATTTTGGGTTTTTACGGCTTCTTTGGTGGCTTTACGCAAAGCCAGGAGCTGCGCTCGATGCTTCCCCAAAAACTTCAATACCCCATCCAACAGTGCATAAGTTGATTTCACCCGTTGGGCATAGGGTTTGAGCATGTGGGTTTCGGTCATCATGCCGATGGTGTGAAACAGTGCTGCGTAACCAGTTGAATAACGGGGCCAATCAGGAAATTGGCTGAAACCCTTGTCGGGTGTTTGCCCAAAAGCATTGACGTAGGGTGTGGCTTCAAAACCTGATGCTTTCATGTGCTCGTACAAAAAGGGTAGGTAAGTCCCCTTGTGAAAAGGCCCCAGTACTCCGCCCAGTTTTTCCTCCTGTGCATAACAAAAAGTCATGGTATACTGATAGTCGGCCCCATTGCTGACGTGGGTATCAATAAACAAGTCAGGGTCGAGATCCTGGAAGATGGCCGCAAAACTATGGGCATTGCGGGTATCGGCCTTGATGAAGTCGCGATTGAGGTCAAAATTGCGGGCATTGCCACGAAAGCCCTGCTCTTCGGGGCCATTCTGGCTCACCCGGCTGGTGGCACTGCGGTTGAGTGCCCCACCAATGTTGTAAAAAGGGATTATGGCCACCACCACACTATCCAGCATAGGGTAACGCTCGGGGTGAAGTGCCAAATCGCGCAAGAGCATCATTGAGGCATCCACACCATCGGGTTCGCCGGGGTGGATAGCGTTGTTGATGAAAAAGATCGCCTTGCCTTGGGCCTTGAGTTTGGCGATGTCGAATTTGCGATTTTTGGAATACAGCACCAAATGCAGCGGGTGCCCACTATCGGTCAGCCCTTTGCTTTGGATGTCAATTTCTTTAAAATCGGCAGCGATACGCTGGTACCAGGCGATGCCTTCCTCATAGGTAGGGGTTTGGGTGCCATTGCTGCTTTCAAACCGTGTGGTGTATTGGCTCCATAAGCCAAGTGGCAATAAAAGGCTCAGCATCAGGCCAAAGCCGATTGATTTTTTCATAACGAATCAAGTTCTATTTGGTGGTGAAGAAAAGTACAAAAAACTTTTAGAACTTTGTTTTTTTTAAGGTTTAGGAAGGTTGAGGAAAGTTGAGAAGGTTTAGAATCACCAGCGTCTAAGTCGCTGCGGTAGCCTCAACCTTCTCAACCTCCCTCAACCTTCTCAACTTACTCTTGTATGCAACGTTCGCTTCGCAACATCTACCAATATTGCATCCAGCATAGTACCGCTCCTTCCGAAGTGTTGCATGAGTTGGACCGCGAAACCCATCTCAAAACCCTGGCTCCACAAATGATGACCGGGCCATTGCAAGGTCAGCTGTTGCGCTTCATTAGTTTATGGATCAAACCTAAATTCGCCCTTGAAATTGGCACATTTACCGGATATGGCTCGATCTGTATCGCCGAAGGTTTGCCTGCAGATGGCATACTACACACAATTGAGCCCAATCGGGAATTGGCCTACATTTTCCAAAAGTATGTTGTCAAAGCTGGGCTGAGTGAACGGATTCAATTGCATACTGGCCGGGCTGAAGTGGTGATTCCCAATTTGGATTGCCGGTTTGATTTGGCGATGATTGATGGAGGCAAACAGGATTACAGTATGCACTACGATTTGGTGATTGAAAAAATGAACCCAGGCGGGGTCATTTTGGTCGACAATGTCTTGTGGGATGGGAAAGTGGCTTTGGAAAAAAAAGACAAGGACACCCTATTGATCCACCAATTCAATGAAAAAGTTGATGCTGATCCCAGGGTGGAAAACTTATTGCTACCCCTACGCGATGGAGTAATGATCATAAGGGTGAAAGCATGAAAACGCAATACCAGCAATTCTGCCAGTCTGAGCCCGGTTTACCGATCTTTTTCCAGGATTGGTACCTCGATGCGGTATGCCAGGAAGGGGAATGGGGAGTGGCAATGGTGGTAGAAGCTGGCCAGGTCAAAGGCATTTGGACCTATTTTATGAAGCAAAAAATGGGCTTTAAATATGTCACGATGCCAAATTTTGTTAAATTTATGGGCCCTTATCTGCCTGGTAACCCAAGTATAAGCGAACAACACCAAATTTTAGCCAAACTTTTAGCTCAAATCCCCCCAGTAGCCAGTATAAAGCAAGATTTTCATTATAACATTACCAATTGGCTGCCTTTGTATTGGCAAAATTTTCATCAAACTACCCGTTATACCTATTCACTCGATGTCCGTGATTTGCAAAAAGTACTGGATGGTGTCAATCGAAACATCCGGCGCAACATTAAAAAAGCGAGTGAACAATTACAAATAGAACACTGGGACGACCCAGAACGATTTTACCTTGTCAATAAAAAGAGTTTTGATCGGCAAAACATACCGATTCCGTACACCTTAGCACAATTTCTACGCCACGACGCGGCCTTGAATCTACAACAGCGACGCAAACTTTTTTTTGCGGTAGACCAACGAGGTCAGCTACATAGTGCGTCTTATGTGATATGGGATGATCAGGTCGCTTATTACCATTTGGCGGGAGACGATCCCCAATTTCGCCAACATGGAGCAGGCATCTTGCTCATCTGGGAAGCCATTCAGTTTCTTCACAATGAATTGGGTATCAATACCCTGGATTTTGAAGGAAGTATGATGAAAAATGTGGAAGCCATCCGGCGGCAATTTGGAGCTATTCAGACCCCCTATTTTTCTGTTTCAAAGAACTTTTCCAAAACATTCAACTTTTTGGAAAAAATTCGTAACCTAAAAGGGCTATTTGTTTAATCTTTGCAAAAAAAAAGCCCACAAAAGGAGGAACTGTGACATCTGGAGTTGTATATTTGAATCCTCAATTAGGGTTTGAATAAGAACAATCTAGGTTTTACTTCACATTTTCCTCCTTCATCTAGCAGCAGTCTGAACTACTACCTACGGACAACCGTAGGACCCACGGATTCATTCGTGGGCTGAAAAGCCCGGGATCATAATTGGTTTTCCGCAATTTAACCGAAAACGATTAATTATGATACCCATTAAGTACCTCTTTCCAAGCCACCTGCGGCCACTGAAAAACTTGATGCCTATTCTGTTTTTCTTAATGGGGATTCCTGCGTTTGCACAGCAGACAAATCTAATCACTTGTACGACCAAAGTCGGAAAATTGGGAGATTTAAAAGTGTGTTTGAACAAGGACTCCGCCCTGATAGAAGCAAAGCAGATTGAGGCTTCAGTAGTACCACAAGGTTTTGCTCGAACCTATCTACTTTCCAAAGGAAGTGGACAGCGCGTGCTTGCTAAAAATTCAAGCCCACTGTTCAAAGTGAAAGCGGAAGGGCTGTATGGGATACACACCCTCGTGTATGACCCAACTAAGCTCAACCCAGATACCCTTTTCCCACCAAAAGATTACAAGGTGCCGCAGTTGGCGCGTCGATTTGCTTCGAGCACTTCGCTCATCTGCGCAGGAATTGACACCATTGGTGCTCAATTTGCCTTTAATGAATGTGATACCTGTGGCGTTACGGCAGGGTCACTACGCATCCTGGCCCAAAACTGCCTGGATAATGGAACCGCTCGTTTGCAAGCGCTGAGTGTAACAGCGCCTACTTTCCCTGTACCATCGAACTACAAAGTTATTTATGTACTGACGAGCGGAGCCGATCTGGTGCTGGAAGCATTGGCGGCTACTCCAGATTTCATTGTACGCAAGGCGGGGATTTTCACCATTCACACCTTAGTTTATGACCCTGCCAAGCTCAATTTAGGAATATTTGACCCCGGAGAATACAAAGCGGCCGATATTTTGAAACTACTCGTACAGGGTGGTGGCAAAATATGTGGTGCTTTGGACGTTGTGGGAGCCAAGTTCAATGTAAGTATTTGTCCTTGCGCGGCTAATCCTGGAGCATTGGTTGCCGCAAGTCAGCCATGTATCAATAGTGGCTCGGTACAACTTACGGCCAATCGGGTAACCCCTATCGTGGTGCCTGATGGCTACATCGTACGTTATGTACTGACTCGTGGTGAAGACCTCACCATCATGCAGATCAACGCGAGTGCTCAATTTACAGTTGCTCAAACTGGTCGTTACCGCATTCATACCCTGGTGTACAACCCAGCTACGCTTGATTTGAGCGGGGTTATATTTGGGACCACCAAGGCCTCGGTGATCAACAGCAAGTTGGTGCAAGGTGGTGGTCTGATTTGTGGTGCCTTAGACCTATTTGGCGCTACTTTCGACGTAACAGCTTGTCCATGTGAACCTAAGGCTGGCAAACTCAAACCAGAAGCTCAAGTTTGCTATGACAATCTTACCCCTGCAAAATTGACTGCATTGGTAGATGTAGCGGCAGTTGTTCCTGCTGGTTATCAGCGCCGCTATGTGTTGACGTTTGGTCCGAACTTGGTCATTGAAAACGTTAGCCAAAACCCAACGTTCAATGTCACCAAAACGGGTACATTCCGCATCCATACGCTCATTTACAATCCAGCTGATCTGGATTTGAGCACAGTTATTTTTGGCTCAACCAAAGCTACCGACATCAACAAGCTGTTGATTCAAGGTGGTGGTCAATTGTGTGGAGCCCTGGATTTAACTGGTGCGCAATTTGATGTGACCGCTTGTGTTTGTACAGCAAAGGCAGGCACTTTGGTTGCTATCGATTTACCTTGTTTGAACGCAGGTTCAGCACGCATTCGGGCCAATGTAAATGTGGCGTCGATTGTACCTGCTGGTTATGCCTTACGTTATGTCCTTACTCAAGGTGATGTGTTGGTGGTACGTCAGGTGAAAGAGGTAGCCGACTTTACGGTTACTACTGCTGGCCGTTACCGCATCCACGCTTTTGTGTACAACCCAAGTACCTTTAACATCAACGATATTCAAGTTGGGGTTACAACTGCTCAAGGCATCCGCGATCGCCTCGTCGAAGGTGGCGGTGCTATTTGCGGTTCAATTCAATTGAGTGGCTTGATGTTTGATGTGGCTACCTGCTCACCAACCTGTGCAGCTGCCGCTGGCACGTTGAAGGTGTTGGATCAGGCTTGTTTGCCAGCAGGTGGTACCGCTCGCATTCGGGCAACTACCCTTACTGCTCCATCAGTACCCGAAGGATTTTTGCTTCGATACGTACTGACCAGCACCGACAACCTGGTTATCCAAAATATCTCTTCCACTGCTGATTTCACCGTAGCAACTACTGGTCGCTACCGGATTCATGCTTTGGTGTACAATCCAGCTACGCTCAATTTGACGGGAGTAATTTTTGGAACCACCAAAGCTTCAGCCATTACCAGCCAATTGATTCAAGGTGGTGGACAAATTTGTGGTGCACTGGATGGAGGTGTGGCCTTTGACGTAATTAATTGTACCAATTGTACTGCTTATTCCGGTACTTTAAAAACGGCTAATGGCCCATGTCTGGACAACTGGTGGGATGCTCGTCTGCGTGCTGCAACGGACATTGCTCCTGTAATTCCGAATGGCTATCAGTTGCGTTACTTGGTTACTTTTGGTGCCAATAAAGTGATTACCGACATCGGTGACAAGCCAGACTTTGTTGTACATACTACTGGTACCTGGCGCATCCACGCTCTGGTCTACAATCCAAATACTTTCAATTTGAGCCAGATTGTGCTCAATTCCACTACCATCGAAGGCTTGAAAGCACTGTTGGTACGCGGCATTGTACCAACTTGTGCAAGTCTGGATGAAAACGGCGCAGTATTCGTAGTGAAACCTTGCGAAGGCTGTGAAGTAGAGGCCGGAACCTTGAAGGCAAAAGCTCAGGTATGTCTTACTGCTGCCAGCGGAGCACGTTTGATTGGTGTAACCGATCGTGCTCCAGTAATTCCTAATGGTTATGTTTTGAGGTACGTATTGACGTATGGCGACAACATGACCATTTTAATGGTTGGCAATAGCCCAGACTTTACGGTGGGCAATACAGGTGGTTACCGTATTCATGCTTTGGTGTATAACCCGAATACCTGGAATCCTGCTACCGCTATTCAGAATAACGTGACCATGCTCAAAACGGTGAAACAAACCTTCATTCAGGATGGTGGAACCATTTGTGCAGCAGTTGACCCGGTTGGGGCATATTTTGTAGTCAGCAACTGTCAACAAACTTGTGGTGTTACTGCGGGTACTTTGAACCCAACTGGTACTCCATGTATTGACAACTGGAACAGCACTCGCCTTTTGGCCGCTGTAGGCACTCAGCCTAATGCACCAACTGGCTATTTAGTCCGTTATTTGTTGACAACTGGAGACAGCAAAGTCATCATCAAAGTAGGCAGTACGCCTGACTTTACCGTAACTACGACGGGCAAATACCGGATTCATACCTTGGTGTATCATCCGAATACGCTCAACTTCACCGTTTATTTGAACACCACTAAATTGAGTGAACTCAATGAACTGCTGATTCAAGGTGGTGGAACGATATGTGCTGCCCTCGACGTGGATGGTGCCTATTTCAACGTAGGCTATTGCAACACTTGTACCGTTACGGCGGGTAAATTAAAGGCAAACGTTCCCAACTGCCTCATTGCAGGTGGAGCAGTAACCCTTTCTGCACAAGTAGTAACAGCACCGATTGTACCAAGCGGTTATACGGTTTGTTATGCAATTGTAAACACCAGTGGTGTAATTGTGGATGTGACTGAAAACCCATCCGTGGTTGTACGTACTCCAGGTACCTACTGCATGCACACCTTTGTGTTCCCGACCAGCCAATTCAATGTGGGGCGGATCATTGAAAACAGCACAACTCTGGCTCAGCTCAATTTGTGGCTGAAAGATCTGTGCTCCGCCATTGATCTGACGGGCATTTGCTTCAACGTTCAATCCTGTACTCCTACCTGCGATGTTTTTGTCGGTAAACTTGTACCTCGGGTACCCGTTTGTTTGCCAGCAGGTGGTATTTCTACCCTGGTTGCAGACTTTAGTACCCCTGCAATTGTTCCTACGGGCTATACTATTTGTTATGCAATTACCAATGCGAATGGCGTCATCATCGATGTGACTGAACAGCCTAGTGCAGTGGTACGCAATACCGGAACTTATTGCATGCATACCTTTATTTTCCCAAGTGCATCTTTCAACGTTGGGCGAATCATTGAAAACAATACAACCATTGCACAACTCAAACTCTGGCTACAGGAATACTGTGCTACAATTGATGTGAATGGAGTTTGTTTCACCGTAGTAGCATGTTCGAACAACTGTGATGTGGATGCCGGAAAATTGAGTGTGGGCACTATTCCATGTTTGATTGACTCCGTAAAAATTTGCGTTGGAGTTCTTACCCCACCCGCTACACCTAGTGGATTTACCGTATGTTATGCAATGGTAAATGACAAAGGTGTTATTGTTGATGTGGTGGAAGACAAGTGTTTCTGGATGAAGAAGGCAGGTACTTATTGTGTACACGTCTTTGTATTCCGGGCCTTGACCTTCAATCCAAACAACATCATCAAAGGAGTAACCACTTTGCAACTTTTGAATACATGGTTGACAGGTGGAAGCGTCTGCGGCGATGTAGACATGGTTGGGGTTTGTTTCACGCTTAAAGAATGTACACCACTTTGTGAAGCCAAAGCTGGAACACTGGTACCTGAACTGGAAGAATGTCTGTCGGTAGGTTATGCCTGGATCAGTGCAAAACACCCGGCTAACGGTACTTCGACGATCCCATCTGGGTACGCTCGTCGCTACTTGTTGGTCAGTGCCGACAACGTGATCCGTCAGGTTGAGCTTCAACCCAAATTTGGCCTCAATCAAACGGGTAATTACCGGGTACTTACCCTCGTATACGACCCGAGCACCTTCAATGTGAATTCGATTGTTTTGGGCACAACCACCGTTGCACAGCTCAATGCCAAATTTATTCAGGGAGGTGGTACCCTTTGTGGTGCATTGGATTTGATTGGCGCAAGCTTTAAAATCGCACCTTGTACTTGCCCAGTTAACGCGGGTAAGCTCAAGCCAAACAGTGAAGTTTGTTTGCCTAAAAATGGCACAGTGGTGCTTTCCGCTAGCCAACTTACTTCAAATACATTAGTTAATGGCTATAGCGTCCACTACTTGTTGAGCAAAGGGCCCAATAAAGTGATCGTTGCCCTTCGTAGTGACCCAAGTTTCAGTGTTGCTGAAATTGGGACTTACCGTATCCATGTATTGGTTTACAACCCAACTACTTTCTCCTTTGGAAGCATCCAATTGGGTGTAACCACGGTGAATAGTCTGCAAGCACAGTTCATCGAAGGTGGTGGAGGTATTTGCGCGAGTGTTGAAACGGGCGGAGCACTTTTTGAAGTACCTGCCTGTAAAGAACCTTGCGTTGTAGCTCCTGGTAAATTGACAGTGGTAGGAGAACCTTGTTTGATCAATGGATCAGGCGTTTTCACTGCTACCGTTACTCAGCAGCCAACGGTTCCAGCTGGTTATGTAGTTCGTTACATTTTAACCAGTGGCAATACTTTGGTGATCAAGGAAATCAAAACCACACCATCTTTCACGATTACGCAATCAGGGGTGTACCGGATTCATGTCTTGGTCTATCTGCCAGGAACCCTGAATTTGAGCTTCCCAAGTGGTGCAACACTGAGCTTTATCTCTAATCAGATAACCAGCAATGTTTGCGCCGCGCTGGATAGTGGAGTCGCATTTGAAATTTCCAATTGTCAATTCACTTGTTTCGCATTTGCTGGAACATTGAAACCAGTTGGAGATACTTGTAAATCTACTTTACCTGCTACCTTACAGGCAACTACGAAAGTTGCTCCTGTTGTTCCTGGAAACTATCAGGTTAGATACCTCTTAGCTAGTGCCAGTGGTAACAATAAGGTGATTGAACAAGTCAGCAATACACCAAATTTTGTGGTCAATAGCCTCAAAACTTGGACGATCCATACACTGGTGTACGATCCGAATTCCTTCAATCCAAATACCATCCAGTTGGGTGTGACCACTATTGCCGGGCTGAAAGCTCAACTCAGCAGTAACCCACAAATTTGCTACAGTCTGGATGAAATAGGGGTTCGTTTCGTTACTGGCCCATGTTGTACAGCCAAACTGGGTGAATTCAGACCTTACGTGAATGTACCTTGCATCCAACAAGGAGCTTGTGCTTACATCAAATTAGGATGGAAAAAAGCGCCAGTGGTTCCACAAGGCTGGAAGATTGTGTACTTGGTTTCTGCGCCAAATGGAAAGACAATCAATGCGGTATATGAAAAGCCAGACTTCATCCTTTGCAAAATTGGCAAATATACAGTCTACCACTTGATCTACAATCCAAATGATTTTGATCCGACCGAGTTGGTTTCTCTCGGTAGATCCACTATTGAAGACATCATAGAAGAAATCTCCATCTTCAAGTGTACTCTGGTTGATGTTGGCTTTATGCTGGACATTAAACTCTGTACCGATTGTGGTATGATGATGGCTGGTCGTTTGGATCCTGAAACCATGTCTTGTTTTGTTCCTGCGGGTATTACTATCAAGGCGAATGTTTTATCCATGAACATGGTAGACGCTCCGCTGAAATTGTACTATGTACTTACGACTGGAGACCAATTGAACATTTTGGGTATCAGTGCCAAACCTGAATTCAAAGTAACTCAGGTTGGAACCTATCGCATCCACCCCGTAATCACTAACCCAACCGAGGTAAACATCTACAATTACTCAAACCTCTTTGAGGTGATGCTGGAATTGAAGATGGGTGGCGGTAAATACTGCGGTTTTGTTGAACAGAGTGGTGCAACCTTCAATGTCAACGATTGTAAAGGATTTGGAGCTGCGCCTACCACGGCTGCTTATCCAAACCCAACCAACGATCGGGTGCGACTGATTTTCAATAATCCTAAAGAAGTGGATGAATCTGGCATTTCCGTAGAGGTACTCAACCTCAACGGCGGAGTCATCAACCGGGAGAAGTTTGATGCAGGCACAACTGAAGGTGAACTGGATCTGAAGACACTACCTTCTGGTCTGTACCTCATCCGTGTATTGCGGAGTGGTCAGGCACCAGAGTTGATTCGTATCAATAAGATGTAAATTCTACGGTTGGGGCGGCCACACGTGGCCGCCCTTACTCTAAAGGTAGGGGCAAGCACATAGGCTTGCCCCTACTATTTTTTCCCTGCCCACTATAAAACACTATCTTCGTGCGGTATTTTTTTTAGCCAAATCCAATACCCAAGCACGATGAACTTACACATCTTAAAAGTTGGCGGCAAAGTCATTGACGATTTAGCGCTCTTGCAACCCATTCTGGAGGCGTTTTTACAAAAAGAAGGACAAAAAATAATCGTACACGGCGGAGGTAAAAAAGCGTCCGAACTCAGTGAAAAACTGGGTATTCCGGTACAGATGGTCAATGGTCGGCGGATTACCGATGCGGCTGCACTGGAGGTAGCTACTATGGTCTATGCTGGCCTTTTTAATAAACAAATAGTCGCCTTGTTGCAATCAATTGGCGGCAACGCCTTGGGTTTGAGCGGTGCAGATGGCAATGTGATTCTGGCGCATCAGCGACCAGTTAAAGAAATAGATTATGGTTTTGTAGGTGATCTGGATGAGGTGAATGCCGAAGCCATTCATCGTTTGTTGAGTGCCGAATTTATCCCGGTTTTTTGCGCCATCACCCACAACGGGCAAGGCCAATTGCTCAACACCAATGCCGATACCATCGCTTCCAGTTTGGCTACGGCCATGTCGGCGCTTTATGAAGTAAAATTGTATTTGTGTTTGGATAAAAATGGAGTCTTGAGCAATGCGGAAGATGACAGCTCGGTTATCCCACGCATCAATGCTGCAGATTATGCCCGCTATAAGGCGGAAGGCGTTGTATACGCCGGGATGTTGCCCAAGCTCGACAATGCTTTCGATGCTTTGGCTCGGGGAGTGAAAGAAGTAATCATTTGTGGCCCGGAGTCGGTGGTGCGAGGTGGTGGAACGGTAATTTATGCGGATTAATTTTTTGCCTCACTACTAGAGCATAAAAAGTATCTTTGCGGCGAAAATTTTGCTTCATGAATTTAGCTGACTCGGCCATTGATTTGTTGAAAAACCTGATTGCTACCCCCTCCTTTTCGCGGGAAGAAGCACCAGCTGCCGAGTGTGTTGCAGCTTTTTTTACTGCAAAAAACATCCCCTTTCAACGCTACTTGAATAACCTTTGGGCTAAAAATCGCCATTGGCAAGAAGGGAAACCGGTTCTTTTGCTCAATTCCCACATCGATACCGTAAAACCCGCTACCGGCTGGCAACGCGACCCTTTTCACCCAGGAGTAGAAGAAGGTGACATCCTGTATGGCCTGGGCAGTAATGATGCGGGTGGGCCATTGGTATCATTGTTGGCTACTTTTGCCCATTTTTATGAACGCAGCGATTTGCCCGTCAACCTGATCATGGCCGCTACGGCAGAAGAGGAAATCTCCGGTGCCAATGGCATCGCAGCGCTGCTGCCCGAGTTGGGCCAAATCGACTTTGCCATTGTCGGCGAACCTACCCAAATGCGTATGGCCATTGCTGAAAAGGGATTGATGGTGATAGACGGAGAAGCGCGGGGTGTTGCTGGCCACGCCGCCCGAGAAGAGGGGGTGAATGCCATTTATATCGCCTTGGAAGACATTCAGCTCATTCGCAATCTGGAGCTGGAGCGGGTTTCCTCCCTCCTCGGTAAAGTAAAAATGAGTGTCACTCAAATCGAAGCAGGCAAACAACACAATGTGGTGCCTGATTCCTGCCGCTTTGTGATTGATGTACGCACCAACGAATGTTACCGCAATGAGGAGGTTTTTGACTTGTTGCAAAGCAAGGTACAATCAAGCCTGAAAGCGCGTTCCTTTCGGCTAAATTCATCAGGTATTGCGCTGGAGCACCCCCTGGTACAAAGCGGGTTGCAATTGGGTTTGCCCTACTTTGGGTCACCCACCCTTTCGGATCAGGCTTTGATGCCTTTTCCATCCTTAAAAATTGGCCCTGGCGACTCGGCTCGTTCACATACTGCTGACGAATACATTCGATTGAGTGAAATCCGGGCAGGAATTGATTGCTATATTCAACTGATTGAAGGAATACTATGAAACTTTGGCAAAAATCCATCTCCGCCTGGTCGGAAGTAGAAACCTTTACCGTAGGCCGGGATCGGGAAATGGACTTATACCTGGCCCCTTACGACATTCTGGGCTCTCTGGCTCATATCGAGATGTTGTGCAGCATTGGCTTATTGGAACCAGAAGAATATAAAGCGCTAGCGGCAGCCCTGAAGGAGCTTTACCATGAAGCAGTAGCCGGTAATTTTGTCATTGAGGATGGGGTAGAGGATGTTCATTCTCAGGTGGAAATGTTGCTCACCCGCCGCCTGGGCGATATGGGCAAAAAAATCCACAGCGGTCGTTCGCGGAATGATCAGGTTTTGGTGGATTTGCGTTTGTTTTTGCGGGCAGAGATTGAGGCGCTGAGTATCCAAATTGGAGAACTCTTCGAAGTCTTACAAACCCTTTCCGAAAAACACAAAGATGTGCTGCTGCCCGGTTATACCCACTTGCAGGTGGCAATGGTGTCTTCCTTCGGTTTGTGGCTGGGGGCTTATGCAGAGTCCCTGGTGGATGATTTGCGGCAGTTTCAAAGTGCCTATCAGATCATCAATCAGAATCCCCTGGGTTCGGCGGCGGGTTATGGCTCTTCTTTCCCGCTGAATCGACGGATGACCACGGAATTATTGGGTTTTGCCGATCTGAACTACAATGTGGTGCATGCCCAAATGGGACGGGGAAAAACAGAGTTGTTCCTGGCTTTTGCCCTTTCCG
>JAAFHQ010000283.1 GCA_013298445.1 Chitinophagales bacterium
AATGGTGCGTACTTCTTTGAAGATTTTACCGTTTTTGATGAAGCAACCATTCGCAAAAAATGGAAAGCCGATGGCAGCCGAGCAGTTTTCACGCCCTTACTGGAACAGTTGGATGCGCTGAGCGACTACAACGCCGCTGCAGTACAGGCTTGTGTAGAAGGATTTACGAACTCAGCGGGCTTGAAATTTGGCGATGTTTTGCCTATTTTGCGGGTAGGCCTGACGGGCACGATGAAAGGCCCAGCCGTATTTGACATGATGGCTTTGTTGGGCAAAGCCGAATCTCGGCGGAGAATGGAAAGAGCGTTTGATTTGTTCGATCAAGTAAGTTGAAAAAAAGTTGAGGGAGGTTTAGGGAGGTTGAGAAGGTTTAGGCTCCGCGAGCGATTTTGACAATGTCCTTGTCTAAGTCGCTCGCGGAGCCTAAACCTTCTCAACCTCCCTCAACCTTCTCAACTATCAAAATATTTTGCTACTTTAGAGCAGCCTAAAGGGCATTGACCAAAAACCGATCACATCCCATGGACCAATTGTACATTGTCCAACAGTATGCTATTTGTTCTACCCTGATCCGGAAGGAATCCCACACTTATTTCGATATTGTAGTCACTGTGTTTAAGATGCTAGGTAACGCAGAAAAATTTACTTCCCGATTTTGGGTTTTGAATAGGAAGTCGAGCGCTACATTTCAAGTGAGCTTCCTATTCAAAAGCCTCTTAAAAAATCGGGAAGTAAATTTTTGCGTCATACTAAACACATCCGTAAAACGCAAAACTTCCGTTTTGGTATGAAGCATTTGGTTTACTCCCTCGCAATCCTGGCTACCTGCCTGTTTTTTGACACTGCTTTGCCTGGAAAAGCCAAGCAGCCCGACCATTTTTTTTCCTTGACCCGCCTGGTGGAGGATACGACCAAAGTGGCCTGTGAAGACGCAGATACCGCCTACAGCACCTGGTACAACACCCTACAGCTCCAGGTGACGCTGCCTGCGCAGCAAAGTGGTCATACGGTAAGCATTACGCCCACACCGCCGGAGGCTTTTGTTTTTAAAGGCCCCTGTGTAGATACCTTACGGCTGACTTTTAAAGTGACCAATCAGGGTGGCCAGACCGTCTCCAACGACACTTATGTATTTATAGTTGGTGACAATGAAGCACCAAAAATAGTTTCCTCCATCGCTGATTCTCTGATTTTGGGATGTAAAGACCCCATTCCAGATACCTCCACCGTAAAAATCACGGACAATTGTGCCCTGGACAATGTGGTGTACAATCAAACTGAAATAGGTAGCGCCAACTGTATCTATCGGCGAAAAATCGTGCGCACCTGGCGCGCTTTCGACAAATGTGGCAATCGCAGTGATTATCGACAAGTGATTGTCGTAACGGATACCGAGGCCCCTTCCTTTGGGCAGTTCCCCCACGATACGACCATCGCCTGTAATGTGGCCAAAATTCCTGAAATTTTGGGGATTCCCATCTTAAGAGACAATTGTGATCCCGATCCAATTCTGAGTTTTACTGATGAAATTTTTTACGGTACTGACCCCAATTGTAAAGGCACTTATGAGTTGCGGCGCCTTTGGAGAAGTGAAGATGTTTGTGGCAACAGTGCCGTTCAACGTCAGATCATCTACGTCGTTGACAATGTCAAACCCAGTTTTACTCCACCTCGCGACACCATCATCGATTGCCGCTTTGGGGATGATCCGGCCTTTTCGGGCAAACCAAAAAACCTGAGCGACAACTGTAGCGCCCTTACCGAAGCCAATTTGAGCTTCAATGACGTGCTACAAGCTGGAAATTGCGACAACAACTACATCGTGTTCCGCACCTGGCGTCTGACGGATAGTTGTGGCAATTTCATCACCCATCAACAACGGATTGAGGTAATCGACCGCACTGCACCGGAGATTACCCGTGCACCCATCAACCTGATTTTGAATTGTGATGCCAATTTGGATGCTCAAACACGTTTCAATGCCTGGATCAATAACCTGGGCAATGCATTGGCGGTAGACAATTGCACTACCCCTGCTTCTGCGCTGCGCTGGATTTTACAGGACGCCCAGACTGGCGGAGCAGTAACTTTCCCCACCCTGCGCTGTGTTTCAGGCGACAGTATTATTTTGGAGCGACGGGTACGCTTCATCGTGGAAGACGAATGTGGCAATCGGGATACTGCCCTTGCTGTCTTTCAAGTCATCGACGATCAGGCACCAGAGCTGAGCAATTGCCCCAGTGATGCCGAAATCAATGCAGAGCAGGGGCAGTGTACCGCCAACTTTACCTTGCAAGCGCCAAGTGTAACGGAAATTTGCACCTTTGCTGCGCCCAACAATGAGGACATTCTGTATAGCTACCGCATCAACAATGGAGCAGTCAAAATCGTCCCGGGTTTTGTTTCGGTTCAGGTAAGTTTAAGCATCGGTGCCAACCGCATCACCTACTACGTACAAGACTGTGCTGGAAATACGGATTCCTGTAGTTACACCATCACAGTACGGGATCGGGAGCGCCCGGAGATCATTTGCCCACCAGATGTTGAACTGGTTCTGGCCACCGGAGCTTGTACAGCACCACTTACTTTGCCGCGCCCAACTGCTACTGACAATTGTAGCCTGGCAGGCAGTTACAACCGAACTTTACCTCTGGACAGCACCAGTGCATTTTTGACCTATTCCTTTAATGCGGCATTGAACAGCTACATCGCTGGAGGAAAGGTGTTGAATTTTACCAACGTAGCACCCAATGCAACAGGCAATGCCAGCATTGTGGTCAATTACAAAGGGGACTTCAACTCTCCCAATGCCATCCTGGAGGTCTTTGGTGAAAATGGCCGCTTTTTGGGCAATTCAAACCTGGGAGATGCAACTTGTGATCAGGCCGGGCAGTTGAACCTCAGCATTCCACGTGATACGTTTAACCGTTGGGCTGCCGACGGGATCATTGTGCTACGAGTAGCGCCCCGCCGCATCAGTGTACCATCAGGGCAACCTGGAGAAGGCGTCAATCCCTGTATCCCATCTGCGATTGTCAACGATGGAGATACCGACCGCAAAGGTTATATTTTTGCCAACCTGGCTTACCCGAGTGTGCTGCCTTTGTATTTTGCACAGGGCGCTACCCCCATCACCGCTGTTCGGATGCCTGTGCCGCCGGATAGTGTGCGGGTGCAATTCGCCCTGGGTGAAACCCGCGTATCCTACGTCATTCAGGATGCCAGCGGCAATGCCGATACCTGTACGTTTAAAGTGACGGTTAAGGACAATGAATTGCCCATTGCAAAATGTCAGGCTACTACCCTATTCGTCAATCCTTCCGGGCTGGAAACAGAACAAATCAATGCAACCGAGATAAATGCGGGAAGTTCGGACAACTGTGGGACACCCACCCTTAGCCTCAGCCCCAATTCCTTTACCTGTGCCCAGGCTGGAACGGTGCAAAACGTGACGCTGACCGTTACCGACCGCGCCGGGAACATTGCTCGTTGCTCCACCATTGTGCGCATTGAAAATGAACGTCCTGCCCCTGCTGCCAATTCAGGTTTGTGTGGCAACGACACCTTGTCCTTGTTTGCCAATCCACCATTGGCCAACGGAGGTACCGTTTTTACCTTCCGCTGGACGGGGCCAAATGGTTTTGCGTCCAACCTGCAAAACCCAATTATCCCCAAAGTGAGTTCGAAGAATGCGGGCTCTTATTCGGTAGAAATCACCGGAATCACGGGTTGTAAATCGACTGGGGTGGTAGAGGTGTCAATTGAGGACCTGCCCGTTACGCCCACTTTATTGTTGACCAAAGAAAATTACTGCTCCGCAGAAGACATCGTTCTGACCTCATCCATTGCACCTTCTGGCTCCAATGTGATTTTCCGTTGGTACAAAGGGGAAGCTCCCAATGGCACGGTAATCGGTCAAACCATTGTGCCCAGCCTGACCCTCCGGGCACCCCATGCCGAAAGCCAGGACAATTACTACCTGACCATCGAGTCGGGAGGTTGTGAATCCTTGCCTTCCGCGCCTAAAGTGATCCGCATTTATCAAAAGCCACAGGCTATTCCCAAAAAAGCCAGCTTCTCGGTTTGTGAAGGTGAGCCTATTGTATTTGGCACCGAAGTAGCCGGTCCCGGCATTACCTACCAATGGAACGGGCCGAATGGTTACAGTTCAACCAGTCAATCGCCGCCAGCCATCACAGCTGCCACCATGGCGAATGCGGGAGTGTATACCCTGGTGGTTTCTCGTTTTGGCTGTGCTTCTGACCAAACTTTTATTCCGGTGAGTGTATTGACGCGCCCGGCCCAACCACAGCTGACCTCCTCAGGTGCAGCTTGTGAAGGCGGAAAAATCACCCTGCGCACCAATGCCACCGCTTCATTTTATACCTGGGTAAGTCCTGCTTTGGAAGAATTCCGCACCAGTGTACCTAGTTTTGACCTCAACAACGTAACGAACGCCCAGGAGGGCTCCTGGCGTTTGTACCTGACCAATCAGGAATGTAGCTCAATACTGTCACAAGCATTGGAAGTGGTGGTCAATGACAAGCCCAAACCTAAAGCCTCAGCCAGCTCGTCCAGCATTTGTGAAAGCAGTCGCCTAGAGTTAAAGGTTACCCCTGCCACGCCCAATGCGGCTTTCCAGTGGACGGGCCCGAATAATTTTAGCTCCGTTGGCAGTAGCGTCGCCATTGACAATGTGCGCCAGATCAATTCCGGGCGTTACGTGATAAAGGTGACCAGCGCCGAAGGCTGTGTTGCGATGGACTCGGTTGCGGTGGAAGTCATCACCAGCATTCGGGTGTTTAGTGTGACCAACAATGCTCCCAAGTGTTTGACCGGCCCAACGGACATCATTTTATCCGCCAATTTTTTTCCCGCTGACGATGGCAATTTCCGTTACAACTGGGCTGGCCCGAACGGGTTTACCGCCAATACGGCTAAGGCGACCATTCCCAATGCTACGCAGGCCAACAATGGCAATTATTCGGTGGTCATCACTACCGCAGGAGGTTGTACTTCTGAAGCAGTGAGTACACTGGTTAACATGAGTGATCCACCTCCAATTCCAAGTGTACCGAAACTCTCCGAAACAACCATTCAACCCCTTTGTGTAGGTGGAGCCATTAGCCTCTGTACCAATGCCTACCAGGGAACAACGGTGACCTACAATTGGGTGACGCCCAATAAAGGGGTGTTCCTGACTACCACTCCCTGCTTCAATATTCCTCAATCGGTGGCCGATGATTCGGGTGTCTATTCGGTATTTGTGAGCATCGATGGTTGTAATTCGCGAGAGTCAGGTGAAGTCATTTTACAGGTTACGCCCAAGCCCGTTCTCGCTGCCTCTACGAGTGGACCCGTATGCCAGGGTTTGCCAATCGAGTTGAAATCGACTTTTGTACCAGGAGCCCAATACAACTGGAGTGGACCTAATTTTAGTTCTTCCCTCTCCAGTCCCACTATTGCCGAGGCGGATTCGGCGCAACATGCCGGAACCTACGCTGTTTTTGCCACCCTTAATGGTTGTAAGTCCGACATCGTAACCACCAAGGTGGAAGTATTGGCGGGGGCGCGGCGCCCGTCATTGGTCGGTAATAGCCCCTTGTGCATCAGCGGGGCGGATACCAGGCTGCGCTTGTCCCTAAGACCGGGTACGGCAACGGCAGGAGCAGTTTATACCTGGAGTGGACCTAATGGCGTTTTGGGCACCAGTTCCACCACCGACTTTGACATTCTGGACCTGAGCAGCTTTGCCGAAGGCATCAATAATTTTACGGTACAGGCGAAATTGGGGGTTTGTAACTCCAGAGTGTCCGAACCTTTCCCCATTTCGTTTAGCAAAATCCCGGCGGGACAAGCCTTTGCAGGTGCCGACTTTTTGGGTTGTGAAAAATCGCCGATCACGCTCAGCGCTCAAGCACCCGCAATTGGAACGGGAACATGGAGCCTCGTAGGTGGAGATACCACTGGTGTGCGCATCGTTGATCCCAGTTTGGCCAAAACCTTGGTCAATGGCTTGAAAGGTGGGCAAAATTATACTTTCCGCTGGGCACTTTCCAGTGGCGCTTGCAGCAATTACTCCAGTGATGACGTAAAAATCACTGTCAACAAACCTGATACGGCCTTTGCCGGGGCGGATATTCTGGCTTGTTTTTCCCGCGAAATTAAACTCAACGCCCGGCCTTCCACGAATGCTCCGGGGAGCTGGAGTCAATCAGAAGTTCAGGGTCTGTTGGGTGTCTTGATCCTCGACCCCACCAACCCTCAAAGTGGCGTGACAGGTATGCAACCGGGCAACCTTTATGCCTTTACCTGGACGCTCAAAGCAGGGGGCTGCGGAAACATTACCGATGAGGTCCTGGTCCTGATTTCTGACCCCGGGCCTTACGCAGGGGGCGATCGCTCTCTTTGTAACAGCGAAGCGGTGATTCTCCTGGATGCCGATAAACCTACGGATGGTAGCCGGGGTCGCTGGACCAGCCTGACCCAGGGCATCAATATTCCTAACCCTGAAGACCCTAAAGCGCAGGTGCGCAATTTGCGGATTGGCGACAATACCTTTGTTTGGGAAGTGGACAACGGCATTTGTGGTAAGGATTCCCGCGACACGGTGGTGATCACCTACAAACGTTCACCCAAAGCCTTGAATGACGCCATAAGTGGAAATTTCGGGGTGGACATTCCGATCAATGTGCTGCTCAATGACACGGTACCGATCAACACCCAGGTGAGCATCATCCGGCAGCCGTTTAATGGGACTTTGGTCGCTACGGGAAATGGAGTCTTCACCTATACGCCGCGCACCAACTTCGTGGGCGAAGACAAGTTTTTGTACCAGCTTTGCAGTGCGGGTTGTGATTGCTCACAAGCGGAAGTTACGATTGAGATCGGTTCGGATGCGGATTGCAAAATCCCTTCGGTGATTACACCCAACAATGACTTGATCAACGACGTCTTTACGATCCCTTGTTTATTGGACGATACCGAGTACCCTGAAAGCCAGGTCATCATCTTCAATCGCTGGGGCGATGAAGTATTCCGATCGGGCAAACCCTACAAAAACACCTGGTCTGGCACCTACAATGGCGAAGATTTACCTGCGGACACCTATTTCTATATCATTGATTTTGGCAAAGGAGAAAAGCCTAAAAACGGATTTTTAGTCATCCAGCGATAAACACAGGCTATGAGAAAAATCTACATCCTATTCATCTTTTTGGGATTGGGCTGTGGGGTGCAAGCTCAACAGGAAAACCAGTTCACCCAATTTCAACATTACAAACTGGGTTTCAACCCCGCCTACGCTGGAAACGCCGAAGGCATCTCCATCGCCGCGCTGGTGCGGCAGCAATGGCTGGGCATCAAAGGGGCACCAATGGTGCAACTCCTGTCCTTGAACATGCCAGTGCTCAACAACCGGGTGGGGATTGGGGCCAATTTTGCATTGTAAAAAAA
>JAAFHQ010000280.1 GCA_013298445.1 Chitinophagales bacterium
GGCTACGGTATACACACAAGTAGTATAACAAGAAGTTATTATTTAACCTGAAGCTTTCATCATTTGGAAAGCCTTGAGAAAGATATAAAATTTGTCTAAGCCCATCTTGATGGTGATAGGCCCTGGAGGTCTTTGAGAGGAATAACCTTTCCATCCACCCAAACGAGCAATAACCCAAGTTGCCCAACTGGTTCGGTTTTTGGGGTAGGGATTTTTCTGTTTATGGGTAGCCCCTTCCAGTTGTGCATTGAGGATATTGAGCACTGCACACTCCTGTTGGTTAAAGACTTCCTCAATAGGCTGAGCCTGCTCATTGTGGCGAGCATAGACCAATTGCAGGACTTTAGCTGCGGCGTGGAGTACCAGCACGGTTTGCCCTTGAATGGCTTGGAATGTTTCCAGTTCAGTGGACTCAATATCAAAGCCTTCCGATTTGGAAGTTCGGAATAACTGTTCAATAATCCACCTAGTGCAATAGAATCGAATAATATGTTGAGCTTGTTCAAAGGATAAAACAGGATGAGAAGTAATTAAACGCCAGCAAATGGGCTCATCCTCGCTATTAGCAGCTACATTAATTTCCTGGGCTTGGACTACATACAAAGTTAAGGGATCACCACCAGGGTGCCCCACAGTAAGCGGAGGTAGTACCTGAACAGGGATCGCTCGCACCTCTAAAGTGGCCTGACGTGCTTGGCGTTTGACTCGCTTCCCACTGGTAGAGGAATAATGATCTAAGGCAGGTAAATCCAGGGTATAGGTACCTAAAGATGAACTTTGAGCCAAGCTATTACTCATCGACTGTTCTTGATTTTGATAGCACACTTGGCGATCATGGCGCGAACGAATCACAAAGTGATCATCTTCTTTGCCACAAAAAGAGGAGAACAAATCATAATTGTCGGCATCTCGATCTAAAACAAAGGTTCTTTTCGCCGCTTTTTTAAGCACACCCCTGGCATTTTCTATGCCTAAAAACCACTTATAAGACTCTTTGTCTTCCACTTTGAGTTTGTAACTGGCCACACTTTTGCCTTGTGATTTAGGGCGGCTCCACAACAGAACATCACTTAGTCCTAGCACATTGTTACTTTGAGCATCTAACGCCAAGTGAACATGACACATAAACCCTGGCGTTTTATTATCATCCAATACCCCAACTTGTTCCCTATCTTGAATCCGCCCCATATGGCTGTTCAAATTATAGGAAGTGGTATCCCCCAACACCAAGACATGGCGACCAGCCAATAGCTCAGCATTCACTTGACAACTCATATGGATTAATTCTGCCAATTGCACTTGTTTATTCCTCAAAAAACGATAAAATTGCTCACACTCTGCCCGACTATTCGACAATTGTTGCACCACACAACTTCCTCTTTGTTCATAACGCTCTATGAGCTTCCGCCATGTAGCATGTCGCCGCTTGTCATTAAAGGGATGACGTGTTCTACTAATAAACGCTCGCTCAGTGCTAAATGATGAGGCGCTAATGGGCGCAAATCGCTTCTCCATGGCTGTACCTTGTGTTTACTATATAGAACACTTTTATTATACTACTTGTGTGTATACCGTAGCCCTAGCGGGGCTTTTACTCCTGAAAAAACAGAACTTAACAGCCCTGCCCTTTCGGTGATCGGGGGTTCTGAGGCCACGATAAAACGCTCAATATCAACCACGAATCTAATTTGTCTGATTTGTGGGTAATTGACGGGTATTAGATGGCCAATCCACCTTGGTATCACTGCAAGCCCACAATCATTTCGAACTCCTCCTCCAACTTCCCACTCAATCGTTCAAAAACCTCAAAATACCGCATGTACAAGTCGTGATTTTGGGTGTCTGGAGTATACGTTCCCGAAAAATGAGTACTGGCTGAAGCTTCCTCCAAACCACTAAAATAACCCATTTTGGTAAAGGCGATCAAAGCCGTGCCTTGCGCAACGCTGTCCACCTGAGTATTGACCTGCACTGGCAAACCATAAATGTCGGTCAGGATTTGCGCAAAGAGCGGTAAACTGGCGTAAGACCCTGTCATGCTGATGCTGTCAAAAGAACGCTGTGTACTCAGCAGTTTGCCAATGCTATACATCTCCAGCAAAATTCCCTCAACGCAGGCCCGCAGCAGGTGTTTGGGTTCATGAGTGATGTTGAGGCCAAAAAATACACCCCGGGCATTGGCATTCCAAATCGGGGCTCTTTCGCCCAATAAATAAGGCAAAAATAGTAGCCCCTTGGCCCCAGCGGGCACATACACTGCATCCCGGATCAACTCTTCCCGCACCTGTTCAAATTCTTGGCCCTGATGAAAATTGCCAAATTGCTGGGTGAACCAATCAAAAGCCACCCCAACATTGTTGCTGGGCCCGCCCGATATAAAGTAGTCGTCGGCAAGCAGGTAGTTGAAAAAGCGCTGCTGCTCGTCGACCAAAAACTCTTTGCCCGCTACCCGCACGGCACCACTGGAAGCAATGGTGACGGTGGCTCTTTTGTGGCGGATGTCTCCCGAGCCCAAAGTAGCCGAACAGCCATCACTGGAACCCAAAATCACCTTGGTGGTACTGGCCAGGTGCAAAGATTTGCAATACTCTTTTTTTAAGCCAACTTCATCAAAATAGATCGAAACGGGGGTGGACAAACGCTCCTTGTCGATGCCCGCAAAATTCAGGGATTGCTCATTCCACTTCAATCGATGGATGTCAAAAAGCCCGGTTGAAGAAGCGATGCTGTGATCAACGAGGTATTCACCCGTCAATTGCAAAATGATGTATTCCTTGAGGGAAATGAATTTATAAGCTTGGTTGAAACGTTCCGGGTCTTGTTGCTGCATCCAGGCGATTTTTGCCAGCGGCGACATGGGGTGGATTGGCGTTCCAGTAGTGTTGTAAATGTCCTGGCATTCGAGGCTGCTTTTTAGCATTTTTGATTGCTTGATGGCGCGGTTGTCTGCCCAAATGACAGCGTTCCCCAAGGGGCGCCCATTTTTATCCACTGCCAAGACACTATGCATGGCCGCACAAAAGCAGATGGCTTGGACCTTGTATTTTTGTGGATGAATCTGCTCGTTCAGGAAGTTTTTCAATACATACAAGGTCGTGATGAAAACCTGTTCGGGGTCTTGCTCGCTGTAATCTGCTTGGGGGTGAAAGGTGGGATACGAGCCTTTACGCATGCCCAATACTTTTCCACTGAGGTCAAATGCATGGATTCGAACTGCCGAAGTATTGATGTCAATGGTAAGAATACAATCCATGATCGTCGGTTATATCATTAGGCAAAATAGACCATTTCTTGCCACAAAGACTCGAAGACACTAAAGGTCATACTTGTACTAGTTTGGCTTGGCGCCTTCGTGTCTTTGTGGCTAATGTTGTTTTCATTACTGGTTTTTCCGGTATGCACGTGGCGTATAGCCCGTTAGTTTTTTAAAAGTTGATGAAAAATGCTGCGAGGAGTAAAACCCCGTTTCCAAAGCAATCCGCGTCAAACTATGGTTGCTCTGCCGCAATAACTTGATGGCTTCAGCAATCCGCAGATTGATGAGGTAATGCAATGGGGAGAATCCTGTAAACACTTTTACTTTTTCCGTAAATGCGGTAGTGCCCAAACCCACCAGGCCCGCCATTTCTTCCACGGTCCAGGGATGAGCAAGGTTACTGCGCAAGGTTTGTTCCAGTTTCATGAAGATTTGGGGGAAATCCCGCCTGAAATTTTCGGCCTTGCTCAGGTGCCGCACCATTTCGATCAACAACTCATCCAGCAAGTGATTGACCCTCGTACGAAAGCCCATTTCTTGCTGCATGATTTCGTATTCAATGCTTTGCAATATCGTAGCACCTGCCCCAAAACGGGTCAACACTGGCGTTTTGTTCATGGCCAGAATTTTCCCCATCACCCCCTGCTCCGATTCGGAAATGCCACTCCATGCACCCAATTGTAACTTTCCCTGGGCGTCAAAATATTCCGGCTGAATGCCGATCCAGGTCAGCGCACCAATATCTATGACTCCCTTCGTGCTGCCGATTGCTTGCCAGGGACAGGCCAATGCAGTATCCCCAGGAAAAAGGGTATAACCTTGTCCTGCAATGTTCCAATCGAATTTTCCTTCGGTAATCAAACCCATCCTGAGCTCGGAATGGGTTTTGATGGTAAATGAATTTAATTGTATGTTCTGGACTTTAAGTTTTACTAAATCAGTGATGTAAGGAAAATTTCGAAGTTGTTCCGCCTCGCCTTGTTGCAACAACAATAAGTAATTCATAGTCGGCTTCAGAAAGGATTTTATGCCCCAAAAAACTTTAATGGCATAAAACCCTGCGCGCTAATTTCCAACAAAAATAAGTCAAACTTTGAGCAAAAAAGTACAAAATTCGCCGCCACGCATATATGGAAGTTAGATTGTTTCGAATCCAAGACATTTGTAACGAATTAATACGCACTTTTAAAACCTAATCATCGGATCATGGAACAAAATCAACTCATTGGTCAACTCTGGGCTAGTAGTTTCCCCAGAGGCGCGTTACTTGCCGGCTTATTTTTATTTTTTGCAAATTTTCTCGTCGCTCAAACAATTACCGGAACCGTTAATGACAACTCGGGGGTTGGTATTCCCGGGGTCTTGATTCTGGTAAAAGGTACCACTCGGGGCACCGTTACCGAGGTGAATGGCACCTTTAGTATTGCTGCCAGTAGCAATGATACCCTTGCTTTCAGTTCAACGGGTTTCACTACCGTTTATGAAAGGGTAGGCAATCGTACCCAAATCGTAGTGACCATGGCAGAATCCGTCCTGCAATTGGATGAAATGGTGGTTACCGCCTTGGGTATCCGCAAGGAATCTAAAAAATTGGGCTACGCTACCACTACGGTTGGAGCAGAAGCCCTAACCGAGAACCGTTCATCCAACTTTATGAACACCCTGCAAGGTAAAGTAGCAGGGGTAAACATTTCCGGATTGGGTACCGGGCCTGCGGGAACCTCCAAAATTCGGATTCGGGGCCAGTCTTCCATTTCTGGTCAAAATAACCCCTTGATTGTAGTCAACGGGGTACCGATTGACAACACCAACTTTGGTACCAACCCCGGTAACGCTGCCGCTGACAACTCCATTGGGGTACGCGGAGGTGGAAATACCTCGGATGGTGGCGATGGTTTGTCCAGCATCAACCCAGATGACATTGAAAGTATGACCATCCTGAAAGGTGCTACTGCTGCGGCACTTTACGGTTCTCGTGCGAAAGACGGGGTCATCATGATCACTACGAAATCTAAAGGGACTGGCAAAGGTATTGGGGTTACTTTTAACTCCAACTACACCAATGAAACTCCACTGGATTTTACGGATTATCAATACGAATACGGTCAGGGCGAAAATGGTACACGCCCAACAGCGCCCAATCCCACTTCTGGACAGTGGTCTTTTGGAGAAAAATTCGCACCCGGTATGACCCAGGTTTTGTTCGATGGAGTAACAGTGCCTTACGAACCAGTTCGCGATCGAATCAGAAAATTTTTCGTAAATGGTTCCAACCTGACCAATACCTTGTCTCTGGCCACTGGTGGCGATAAAGGAGGATTTAATCTTTCTTTTTCCAACATGGACAACCAAGGGATTGTATCCAACAACAAATTCAACCGCAAAACCATCAACATGGGTTTTGGCTACGATTTGTCCAGCAAAATCAGCTTTTCGGGCAACATCAACTACTCCAACGAGTACAACCGAAACCCACCGAACATTGCCAACCAGGACAACTCAATTCCTACGGCAGTTTACAACATGGCAAACTCCATGCCTTTTGATTTGTTGGATGAAAAAAAATACGACGCTGCTGGAAATGAATTTGTGTACTCCCGTTTCCGCAACCGGACCAACCCTTATTGGACGATTGCTGAACAGTTCCAGAACATTCGTCGCGATCGCCTCTTTGGCAACCTGGCCGTTAAGTACAACCTAACCCCCTGGTTATTCGTTCAAGGCCGGGTAGGCCAAGATTACTGGTCCCGGGATCAGGATTTCAACAACTTCCCAACTGGCCACGCTTCACTGGCAGCTGCTCCAGCAGGCTTTGTGAATGGTGTGTATACCCAGGAATCTCGCCGTTTTCGGGAAACCAACATGGACATCTTACTTTCGGGTACCCGTACCTTTGGCAAATTTGGTCTTGACTTCAACTTGGGGGGCAACCAAATGTACCGCCGTTCCGATTTGAATTCGGTGCAAGTAACCGACTTCGTGGTGCGCGACTTGTACACGGTAATGAATGGCCGGGTAAAAGACCCGATTTATGGCCTTTCTGAGCGGGCAGTTAACTCCGTATATGGCTCCGCTGAGTTTTCGTACAATCGGATATTGTATGTGAATGTAACCATGCGGAATGACTGGTTTTCTACCCTTTCTGCCGACAATCGCAGCATTAGTTATCCATCGGTATCGGGTAGTTTCATCTTCTCCGAGGCTTTTGGAAAAGCACCAAAGTGGTTGAAATTTGGAAAGCTGCGTGCGGCTTATGCTGAAGTAGGTAGTGACACTGACGTTTCTCCTTATGCAAACAACCTATTTTATGGCATCAACGCGAACTTGTACCCGAACCCATCCGGAGCAGGTCAACCAGTAGGTGGCTCACAAGGCCTCACCCTCCCCAACGCCGGGCTGCGCCCCATGCGCGCTACGGAGGCTGAAATCGGGCTTGAGTTGAAAATGTTCGACAACCGGGTTTCTCTGGACGCAGCAGTGTACCAAAAAATCACCAATGACCAGATCGTATCTGCTCAGGTTTCCGACGCTTCCGGCTTTACGAACACCTTGATCAACTCTGGGAAAAGCCGCAACAATGGGGTGGAAATGTTGCTGAATCTGGTACCCGTACGCACTTCCAATTTCCGTTGGGATCTGAGCTTTAACGGATCGTACAACATTACCAAAGTACTGAGTTTGTTGACCGATAAGCCAGGTGAACGCATCACTGTAGGTACCCACGTATTCAATGGTGAACTTCGCCAGGTGGTAGGTCAGGAAATGGGTCAAATTTATGGTTTCGGCTTCCGCCGTGATGCACAAGGGCGCATCGTCTATGGTGGCAACGGGATTCCATTGCGTACTACAGACCTGATCTCTTTTGGTTCTGCCTTGCCTAAGTGGGTTGGCGGTATCAACAATGGATTTACCTACAAAAACTTTAATTTCTCTTTTTTGGTGGACTTCAAACTGGGCAACATGATGCTGTCTGGCACCAACTTCAACGCAGTGCGCCACGGCCTACACAAAATGACCTTACCTGGACGTGATCAAGGTGGTGTTGTAGGGGCTGGAGTAAACGATAAGGGTGAAACCAACACCGTGAAAGCCAACGTGCAGGATTATTGGTCGGTAGTACGTTCCCTGGCCTTGATTGAGCCCATCGTGTACAATGGTGGCTATTGGAAGTTGCGCCAAATCACCGCAGGGTACGACTTTGGCAAACACCTGCCTGCTAATTCCGTCATCAAAGGTTTAAAACTCAGCTTT
>JAAFHQ010000281.1 GCA_013298445.1 Chitinophagales bacterium
AGGCTACGGCGCTTTTTCTGTTAGCCAATCTCTTGTCGACAAAGTTCGAACCTACATCCTCAACCAAGAAAAACACCACGAAAAAATCAAATTCAAAGAAGAGTACAACAGACTACTCAAACTCCACGGCCTAGAACCCGATGATCTCGAAGACTGCAAGCCTGTCTTTTTAAGCTTAGCTTTCAATTTTAAGCCCCGCCGCCAACCCACGGATTTATCCGTGGGAGGCCACCACACCGCCTCACCCCACGAATTTATTCGTGGGAGCCGGGAAAAGGGAGAGATTTAGAGCGGCTATAATACCCACAAAAAAGGAGATGTTCCACGTGGAACATCTCCTCTCCTTCTCTTCAAATCTTCTCCTTTATCCCTAACCATTCCTCTCCAACCACCCCTTCAGCTCCCCATACTCCGCCTCCAACTTATCCGCTTTTTTCTCCCGATCCGCCAACTCCGCCAACCTTTCCGGCACCTCAATCCGATGCCCCAATATCTCCTCCACATCATCCAAAAACTTCGCCGGATGAGCCGTCTCTAAAATTACCCCCCTTGTATTGGGGTGTTCTAGTTGGTATTCCTCCAAGGCCAAATATCCCACTGCCCCATGCGGATCCAGTGTATATCCATACTTTTGATCCACCATTCGCATGATTTCTGCTGTTTTTGCATCGTCAAAAGCATACCCACTGATCTGTTCTTTGAGATTGTTCCACGTGGAACAATCATCCGAGCCCAGGTATAAATCGAGCATACGGGCAAAATTGGAAGGGTTTCCTACGTCCATTGCATTGGATAAAGTCCGCACTGAAGGGCGAGCTTTATACTCCCCAGTTTCAATATAGGCCGGAACTACATCATTGGCATTCGTTGCTGCAATGAAATGATGTACAGGTAAACCCATTTTTGCCGCCAAAAGCCCAGCAGTAATGTTGCCAAAGTTGCCACTTGGCACACAGAATACAATGGGATCACCCTCCTTTGGAAGTTGCTTGAACGCCTCGAAATAATAAAAAGACTGTGGAATCAGACGGGCAATATTGATTGAATTGGCTGAGCTTAAGCGCAATTTTTGATTCAATTCCGTGTCCAAAAAGGCTTGTTTGACCATGGCCTGGCAATCATCAAAAGTACCGTTGATCTCCAGTGCACTTACATTATGGCCAAGGGTGGTCAATTGTTTTTCTTGAAGCATACTTACCTTGCCACTAGGGTAGAGGATGACCACCCGGATACCAGGAGTTTTATAAAAACCCGCAGCTACAGCACCACCTGTATCTCCAGAAGTAGCCACCAAAATGGTCAATTCCCGCTCATTCCCCCGGTTGAAATAGCTCATCAATTGTGCCATAAAACGGGCACCGAAATCTTTAAAGGCCAGGGATGGCCCATGGAAAAGTTCCAGGATGTACTTTTGCTCATCCAGTTTTACCACTGGAGCCGAAAAATCCATCGAATTTTCCAGGATGTTTTTCAGATCGGAAAGCGGAATGGTTTCGCCAAAAAGGGTAGTACAAACCTCTTGAGCAATCTCCAAAAAAGAGTATTGGCTCAGGTTTTGAATGAAGTTTGGATCAAGCTGTGGAATGTGCTCTGGCATGTACAAACCATTGTCATCCGGTAATCCTTTCATCACCGCTTCCTGTAGACTGGCCTGGTTGTTTTTATTTTTGGTGCTGTATAAAAGCATGGGTTGATATTTTGAAGATTTGGCCTTTCGTTTCTACAAACGGATAGCCCCTTGTTGATTGATGGAGGAGACGAACAACTGGCAATTGATCTTTTCTTCGATGTAGATTTTTTCCATTGCTATACCTACATTTTCGGCAACGGCTTGACTTGAGCTCAAGGCAAAAATGGAAGGCCCAGCACCGGAAATGCTACAACCCAAAGCTCCCGCATTGAGTGCTGCCGCTTTGGTGGCATAAAAATGCGGGATCAATTGTGCGCGCTGTGGTTCGATGATGACATCGTGCAAGGAACGAGAAAGGAGCCCAAAATCGCTGTTGTACAGCCCCACCATAAACCCGGCGAGATTTCCACATTGCTCAATGGTAGCACTTAGCGAAACCTCTTTTTTTAAAATAGCCCTGGCCTCACGCGTCAAAACTTCTACTTCAGGATAAAGCACACTGGCATAAAGGCCATTGGGTACAGGGATATTGTGCACATCCAGGTCCCGATTGCTGCGAATGAGTACAATCCCGCCGAATAGGGAAGGGGCTACATTGTCGGCGTGGTAAGCACCATCGGCCAGTTGTTCACCAAGAACAGCGAAGTGCAATATTTCTCTTTTGCTCAAACGACCGCCTAGGAGTTCATTTACTGCCATGACGCCCCCTACTGCACTAGCCGCGCTGGAACCTAAGCCACTGCCAAAAGGCATTTTTTTATGGATTTCCATTTCGATGCCCCACTCGTTTTCACCCAGGTGTTCGAGTAATTTATGGGCAGAAAAACTGGCCGTGTTCTTTAATGGATCCATCGACAACTTGCCACCATCTCCGGTGATACGGGAAATGCGGATTCCTGGTTTATCTGAAAAACGTGCTACAATTTCATCACCTGGTTTGTCCAGTGCAAAGCCCAGGATGTCAAAACCCACTGCTACATTGGCTACCGAGGCTGGTGCAAAAACGCTTACAGAATTCATGTTTTGTTTGGGTATTTAAATCAAAACCCCAGTATGAAGCCACACCAGGGTTTTGATTTAGTTGAGGTAATTTCCAATTTTGATGATCTCCGAGAAAATACCAGCGGCGGTTACTTCCGCTCCGGCTCCCGGGCCACGTACCACCAGGGGGCGGTCTTTGTACCGTTCGCTGGTAAATACGATCATATTATCACTACCACTGAGTTGATAAAACGGATGTGTTGCATCTACACTTTGTAGGCCAATACTTGCAACTCCATTTTCCAGGGAGGCCACCATGCGGAGCACCTTTCCTTCGGCAGCTGCTGCTTCGGCCAATTGCGTGAAGTAATTATCCGCCTTTTTTAATTCTTCAAAAAAAGCAGGAACGTCCGCAGCATTCCGACAGGCTTCGGGCAACACTGGATGGATTAGCACATCCTCTGCTTCGAGGGCCAAGCCCGTTTCCCGAGCCAGGATGATCAACTTGCGGCGTACGTCGATCCCGTTCAAATCTATCCGCGGATCCGGTTCGGTGAAGCCGCGTTTTTGTGCTTCACCAACGATGGAGCTGAATGAAACGCCAGGTTTGAATGTGTTAAAGATAAAAGACAAAGACCCCGAGAGCACCGCTTCAATTTTTAGAATACGGTCTCCACTTACAATCAAATCATTCAAGGTGGAAATCACGGGGAGGCCTGCTCCAACATTGGTTTCATACAAAAACAAAATGCCCCGTTTCTTGGCCGTTTTTTTCAACTGCAAATATTGCTCATACGCCGATGAGGTGGCGATCTTATTTGGAGTCGAAATAGAAATGCTGGCGTCCAGAACCTCGTTGTAGTGTTTGGCAATTTGTTCGTTGGCCGTATTGTCTACGAAGATGGAACTGCTCAGGTTCATCGACTTCATTTTCTCCACAAAATTGCTGATTTTCATGGGCGTTTCGGAACTGCTGAGCTGGTCCCGCCAATTGTCCAAATCGATGCCATTTTCGTTAAAAAGCATCCGTTTGCTATTGGCCAGGCCTACTACTTTAACCTCCAGGCTGTGTTCTTTTTTCAAAAACTCAGCGTGTGCTTTGATTTGTTTTAACAAGGTGCTTCCAATAAGCCCAACCCCTACCATAAACACATTGACAAAAGCGGTGTCCGAAAGGAAAAAGGCTTCGTGGAGCGCGTTCAAAGCCTTGGATTCGTCGGCACGATTGATGACCACTGAAATGTTGAGCTCGGAAGAACCCTGGGCGATGGCCACTACGTTGATCCCGTTTTGACCTAAAGCCTGGAACAAACGACCGGAAATACCCGGCAGGTACCGCATGTGTTCGCCAATGATGGCAACCACCGCCAGGTCTTTCTCCATACGTACCGGATCAACCAAACCCGACTGGATTTCGTATTCAAATTCTTTTTCAACCTGCTTGCGGGCCTTACTGGATTTGTCCGGTTGTACCGCAAAACTGATCGAGTGTTCTGATGAACCTTGGGTGATCAAAATGATGTTGATGCCCGCGCTAGCCAATGAGCCAAACAAACGGGCAGCAATCCCTGGTACACCAAATAAGCCACTGCCTTGTAGTGTGAGCAGGGAGATAGTGCCAATGGAGGAAATACCTTTGACTGGTGTACGAGAATCGTCCTCCTTATCCGACACCAAAGTACCTGGGTGACTTGGATTAAAGGTATTTTTGATCCACATTGGGATCTTCTTGGCCAGTACAGGTTGGATGGTTGGCGGATAAATGACTTTGGCCCCAAAGTGGGACATCTCCATGGCTTCGGCGTAAGTCATCTCTGGAATGGAGAAGGCTTTTTTCACCCGGCGTGGATCGGCGGTCAATACCCCATCTACATCCGTCCAAATCTCAAGGGAACTGGCATCCAAGCCAGCCGCAATCAAGGCTGCGGTATAATCCGAACCGCCACGACCTAAGGTTGTGGTCAATCCACCTTTGGCAGCAGCGATAAAGCCTGTAACGATTTGAATATCGGTATTTTGTTGGTAGTGCTTTTTGATGTTTTCGTAAGTCAAAGACAAATCAACTTTAGCACTACCGAAGTTTTTGTCGGTGACAATAATTTTTCGAGCATCCAAATAGGCTGCGCTGAGTCCGGCTTGCTGGAGGGCATGAGCGATGATGAAAGCAGAATTGCGCTCACCAAAACTAATCACATAATCCATCGTGCGGGTAGATGCTTCACGAACTAGGAAGATACCGTACAGCAGATTTTTCAACACCTCATGGTTGTTTTCTAAACCCGCCAGCACCTCACTCAAATAGGGTTCAGGCAATAAATCTCTGGCTGCATCGGTATGTCTTTTGCTAAAGGCCAGGAATTGCTCATAATACGACTCATCCCCCTTGGCGGCCAGGCTACCCATGCTGATCAAGGTATCGGTGACTCCTCCAAAGGCTGAAAAAACCACCGTGAAATGGTCTCCACGCGCAGCATAACTTTTTAAGATGTCGACAATTCCACGAATCCGATCAGGAGTACCCACGGAGGAGCCTCCAAACTTCAGTACTTTCATAACTCAATGCATTTGCAATTACAGATGTATGATGGTTGATTCACACACTATTTACACGACAATGTGGTAGTATTTGGTTGGCAGGCTAAATCATTGGGCAACAAAGGTATGAAAAAGGTGTATTCTCACTTAATAGTGTGGCAAAATGAACACTTATTTTTTTATCACCTTTAGGAACGGAAAGTAAATAAGTTGCACAAAAAAGACGGCCCACCGAAGCGAGCCGTCCAAAATTATTACGGTTTACTAGTTGTCTAAAAAGAAGTGCTCAAAAGAGCGGTATATTCAAGAGACATTATTTATTCAATGTCGGATTCATCATTTTACCAATAAACAAGGCCTGGTTGCTGCGGCTCTCGCTGATGACAAAAACGAAAGGCTGATTCACTATAAACTGGGGGTTATTTGGAATCGAAGTAACCACAATTTCAACCGAAGTGGCAGCGGCAGCCTTGGTACCCGCTTCGTCAACTTCAATGAATGATTTGTGCTTTACGTTTGAAATAGAGAGTTCTGCACCTGTGGCAATTCCCGAAAAATCTGCACGCCCGGGCATAAACGCAGTGGGCATACCAAGTGCTTCGAGACTGGCATTCAGGCTATTTTCATAGCGCATGCTGAACTTTGGTAGGGCAAAAAATATCTCTTCGGATGTATAGGATTTATTCCAGGAATTCCAATTTGTTAGTGTAAGTTCTGATAAGATGTCTTTTACAGTGAATCCTTCTTTAGGCAAAATCACCGTCATTGAATAGATAGAATCCGCATAAGGCAATTTGACGGCGTGTAATTTTTCATTGCTAAAATAAGGTAATTTTGTCAAACCAGTGCCATATGACATCATTTTTACTGGAACTTGTTTGCTTTTTGTCACAAAGAAGTCACTATCATAGGTCTTTTTGCTGTCAAACTGCTTGCGCCAGGCACCTTTGAAATAAATGGCATTGATCAGGAACATCACCGAGTTGTCCTGAATCTGGTCAATGATGCTGGGGATCAATTTGTTCGTCTTGTCACTCACCCACTTATTGATGATGTCCTTGGCTTCGGGTTTTGTAAAATCAAGCGGGCGAACTTCGCTGTTGTAATAAGTGGTGTTGGTATTCAAAAAAGCGGAGTTTACATTGAAGCCCTGCCGATACCAAATGGAATTAGCGATGCCCAAGTTTACTTTAGGATCTAATTTTGGTAACTCTTGTAGTAGGGTTTGGTAAGCTTGATTGAGTTCATCCAAATTGATTTTTCCGGAACCCAACACTTTGAGCATTTCCTCCTTGGTTTGGCCATTGGCACCATTGAGGGTCATACTCAGGGCCGAGCTAATGCTGAGGGGTGAAATAAAAAGGTTGTCCTCGGGCTTTTCAGCTGCCAGTTTTTTGAAAATGTCAAAACCAAATTGATTGGTAGCTTCGCCCAATTTGCAGACATTGGGGTTGTTCGCGCAGCTTAAGGTGCTGCTGCTAATTGGATTGGGTTCATCACCAGCGTCGCATTGAAACAGGCAAAAGCTCAGGGCAAAACAAAGCGATAGGAAGAGAGCGTTGCTTTTCATAGTAAATCGGATTTTAACTATTTAGACGCAGAAGCCTTACAAATGGTTGGCGAATCCCACCAGTGTTTAGATAAAAAAAAGAACCGGCCCCAAGATTGGGAGTCCTGGAGCCGGTATCGAAAGCGACTTTAGATTGCAGGAAAGATTTGCTTCTTTGATGTTGCAAAGAAAGGACTCTAAGGTGAATTCTGGATTAAGGAGAGGTTAAGTTGAGCTTAATTTTCGGCCTTGATTAGCCTAACAACTGCTGCAAGATGGGATTGACCAGCTGGGCGCGCTGTGGATCAAAATTGGATTGTACCGTCTTTTTTGCCACACCGTCACCCTTGGCAAAATTCAGCATTTCCTGGCGCTCCGGTGGAGTGAATTTGGAAAAAGTGCGCCGCAAAACGGGTAATGCTTCCCGAAATACCTCGTAAGGTAAAGTTCCCAGCCACTCATTCAGCAAATCCCACAATGCTGGGGTATGCAGCAACAACTGCCCGCTGCCGTGTAAAAAACCTTCCAACCAAAGGGCTGCGTCACTCACCCCAGCGGCTCGGGATAAGGCTGCCGACAATTCAGTGCCCGCCTGCTCGGGGTCGAGCATTTTTTTGTCCAATAAAATCCGCGTCGAGATTCCCGCCAACAAGGGATGTGTACCATTGCCGAGCATCACGCCCACCAAGGCTTCATTCCACAAACTGTTGGCCTCTTTTTCATTCAACAAAGCTACCGCCCGATTGCCTTCCAGCAACAAGCGGAAAAACTCGCGGGCAG
>JAAFHQ010000282.1 GCA_013298445.1 Chitinophagales bacterium
GCGCATTGGAGTTGTGGTTGTCATTCTCCAAAGTTAACGATTAATGGAGTATGATCGCTATAGTTTATCCACTGTTCGTATTTTCCTATTTCTATCGCTGTGACTTTGGAGTAAAGCTCAGCGGAGGTGAAGCAATAATCGAGGTGATAAGGTTTGTTTTTGTTGCGGTAGAGGTAAAATGTCGGGTCATTTTCTTTGCCTTGTTCCTGATTCAAATACCCGTGGTAAACGCTGAGAATGTTTTTCTCGGCCAACTTGTCCACTACGGCTGAATGGTTGCCCAACCTGCGGGGCCTGTCCCAAATTTTGTTGCTGTTAAAATCTCCGGCCAGGATGCTGTGTTTGCTGTCTAAAAGTTGGTCGTAATGGTGCAGCGCTTTCCAGGTTTGCTCTACGTATTGCCCATCCGGGTCCTCGCGGTTGTTGGCCCAAATGGCAAAAAGGGTAAAATCAAATTGCCCGCCCGTGACGGCAATGGGTAAGATGATTTTTAGGGCTTCATTGTGTTGCTCGTGCAGCTGAAATTTGTAATCACCGTAAGAAAAAACGCCAAGTCCTTTGTGCACGTTGTCGCCAGCCCACAGCAGGTCATTGGGTTGGGGGGTGTCTGAATTAAAAAGCAATTTATCGGGGTGCTCACATTCTGGAACCACCAGAATATCGGGGCGGTGCAGCAAAATCTGGGCTGCTTTTTTTCTAAATGCGCCTTGGCAATTCCAGGTGATTAATTTCATTTTTGGTCTTTAGAGCATGGCTAAATTTTCTTGTTTTGCTGCAAATGGCCCGATTTGAGGATAAATATAATCGACAACTGCATATTTTTTTAAAAACAGAGAAGGGTAAGAAGTTGCCCCCTTACCCTTCTAAACGCTAAATTTACTCAAAAGCTTCTGAAAAAATCAGAACCCATTCCCCAGCGCAAATCCATTCGCACTCGCCGTAATCCCGATCAAACGAGTCGCTTGGCCAGTAGTCAGATTAATCGAATACACACTAGCAATCGTACCCGTTTTTAAAATGGCGTAAGCTTTGCCCGTAGTACCACCAATGTCGAACCCATTGCCGGAGTTGATATTTACCCCCAAACCACCAACCAGGGTAAGTTTACCATCGTTGGGTGGAGCCTGCAGGTAAAGCGAATTCGTTTCGTAATCAATATCGAACAGCATGGTACTGGTTGCACCCGCAAAATTGTTGGTGTACGCTGCGGCATCTACGGCTGGAGTACCTGGATTCAGTGTGCCGTCGGTGAACACTGCTGTTCCCAAAGTGGGATGCAGACGCAGGTTTTGACCTGTGTTGCTCACAACCCTGATCCGGTCGACCGTTGGGTTGAAATCAAATCCAAATTCTGTCCCGCTCAGCGCAGGGGTGAAACCGGCTCCTACCACCGTTGCAGCACCGTTGGCCGTATTGATGGTGTAGATGCGGCTGGAACTGCCCAGGGCGTACAATTGCCCGGTGGCCGGACGCATATCAATGCCCAAAACCGTTTCGCCACTTTGCAAACCAGTGATGGCTTTAGTGAAGCGGTCTCCATTGGCCAATCCATTGATGATCATCAAATTGGTGCCCCCCGTGATCGTATAAGCAACCATGCCCGTAGGAATTGCAATGTCAATGACGCCTTTTTTGGCTTTTCCCACATTTTTTGCCAGGCCTGTTTTCAGGTCAATGCTGTAAAAACTTGGCGTATCGTCGCCAGTACCATTGGCCGAATATGCCGCCAAGGCCATGTCATTTTTAGGAGAAATGTCAAATCCACCCTCACCTTTTAAATCAATGCCCAAAGAACCAACCTCAACCAAGGTCCCGTTGTTCGGTGGGTTTTGAATGAGCAGTTTGTCGCTGGTCACATCAATGTCGTACAAAGTAGTACTCGTAGCACCAGCAAAACTATTGGTATACGCCACCGCAGCAACACCAGGGGTGCCAGGATTCAGGTTGCCATCGGTAAAGGCCAGGGCACCAGTTTCCGGGTGCAGGCGCAGGTTTTGGCCAGTATTGGTTACCAAACGGATTCTATCTACGGTAGGATTGAAGTCGAAGCCAACCTGGGTTCCGCTGATGGCTGGTGTAAATGGAGTGGTGCTAACCGCAACGGCAGCGCCCGTATTTTGATTGATGATGTAAATCCGGCTCTGGTTGCTCACGCCATACAGTTGGCCGCTGGCTGGGCGAAAATCAATGGCCAGAATTTTTTCACTGGCTTGCAGACCAGTAATACTCACCGTTTTATCTTCACTGAAGGTTTGGCGGGCAATGTATTTTACCAGTGTATTGCTGTCAACCAGGGCATACACGTTGACATCCTTGGTGTAAAGGTCTCGGTAAAAATCTTTAATTCCCAATGCTGGAAAATCTTCAGCGCTGCTGGAAAGGTTGTCCTGATCCTTGGTACAGGAGAAAAAGGTAACTAGGCCTGATAGCAGCAGCGCTGCACCAAGCTTGACTTGATTTGGTAGCATGTGACTTTGATTTAGGAGTTGAATTCATACATAGCTACGAAGCACTATGTGAAACTGGATTGCGCAGATTGCATTTATTTTATTCGACCATTTCATTTTTTGCTGTCTTCGTGCAATAAGCAGAGCCAGATTTTAGCTATTTTGAAGTGTCCTTTCGTACACTTTATGTTCAAAAACGGACAATTATTGTTTTGTTTTTTATGTAAAATATTGATAATTAATCATTTAAATTATTGGTATAAACTTTGATTTAAAGCTATTAATCACCCTATAAGCCATACTAGCATGTACAATAGTATTCCATCCATTGCCATGCAACATGTACAAAAAAGAGTTGTCTTTACTTGAAATCAAGTAACACCCGATTTAAAACGCTCATCCGACTGACCATGACAAACAGGTTAATGTGCTGCCTTACGGTTGCCACCACTCTGCTTACGACCACTATTTTATCCGGGCAAATCACGCCCAAGAAGCTTCCTGCGCAGCGCACCAACAAGCACGTTACCATCGACGGCAAGTTAAATGAAGCCGCCTGGCAAGACGCTGCCAAGGCTGAAGAGTATGTTGAATTTCGTCCGGTGATCGGGCGCAAGGAATCCTACGAGAACCGCACCGAATCCTTCCTGATGTACGATGATCAGGGCATATATTTTGGAGGTACCTGTTACGAACGCAGCATTGATAGCATTGCCAAAGAACTTGCGGGCCGCGATGGTTTTGGAATGAATGACTACATCGGACTCATTTTTGACACCTACAATGACCAGCTCAATGGCTTTGAATACTTTGTAACCCCCTTGGGGGAGCAGTGGGATGCCAAAATGACCTCCAACCAAAACAGCAACAATGGAGGTGAAGATTTCAGCTGGAACGCGGTGTGGAAAAGTGCCGTGGTGCTGCATGACAAAGGCTGGTCTTTTGAAATGTTCCTGCCTTATTCAGCCATCCGATTCAGCAAGGACAAAGTCCAGGACTGGGGCTTAAACATCACCCGCCGCCGCCGCAAAACCGAGCAGCAATACACCTGGAATGCCATTGAC
This sequence comes from Chitinophagales bacterium, assembly GCA_013298445.1. Lineage (GTDB taxonomy): Bacteria > Bacteroidota > Bacteroidia > Chitinophagales > Saprospiraceae > Haliscomenobacter. The sequence continues at coordinate 3,512 of JAAFHQ010000282.1, forward strand.
CCCAACGTCAATGGATTTTTGACCCAGGAAGGCACCTGGACAGGCATTACCGACATCAAACCTCCCTTGCGTTTACAGCTGTCGCCTTATTTTTCCGTTTACGGGAATCATTTTCCCATCAATCAAGTAGGACAAAACAACTGGAACAGCCAGGTATCCGGCGGACTTGACCTCAAGTTGGGGCTCAATCAGGCCTTTACCCTCGACGCTACCCTGATTCCCGATTTTGGCCAGGTACAAAGCGACAACCAGGTGCTCAACCTCACTCCATTTGAAGTGAAATTCAATGAAAACCGAGCCTTTTTCACCGAAGGAACAGAGCTGTTTGGGAAAGGGAACCTCGTCTACTCCCGTCGCATCGGTGGCCGGCCCATCAACCTGCACAAAGCCTATGAAAACGTAGATTCCAATGAAAAAATACTCAGCAATCCAAACGAATCCAAACTGATCAATGCCTCCAAAATATCGGGCCGCACCAAAAATGGCCTGGGCATTGGGGTGCTCAACGCCGTTACCCGCGCCCAACATGCCATGATTGAAAACCTGGAAACCAAAAGTATCCGCCAGGTAGAAACCGATCCATTGACCAACTACAATATTGTGGTTTTGGATCAAACCCTCAAAAACAATTCGAGTGTAAGTTTCATCAACACCAGCGTGATCCGGGGCAGCGGCAATTACAATGCCAATGTGAGTTCGGGCCTTTTTAGTTTTTCAGACAAAAAGAATAGGTATAACCTGAGAGGAAGTGCCGCGCTCAGCAACCTGAGTTACAAAACCGAGGATAAGCGAAACATCCTGGGATATAGCCATTCGCTGGGTTTTGGAAAAAACAGTGGCCGCTTCACTTTTAACTTTTCGCAGGAATTGACGGATACCAAATACAACAGCAATGATTTGGGCTATTTTACCAACAATAACTTCATCAATCATTACTTCTACGTAGGGTACCGCTACACGGAACCCAAGGGTTGGTACAATCGTTTGTTCTTAAACTTTAATTCTAGCGTCAGTTCCTTGTTTTCCCCCATTGGCAACATTGAGAGCACTTACCAAAATTCCAGGCTGCAGGTCAACATCAATGCCCAAACTAAATCTTTGCACTGGTTTGGCATCATGCTAAATTACCGCCCTAAGGAAAATGATTTTTACGAACCCCGTACCAGCGGATTCCTCTTTACGCGGGGCACCAGTGTCACCCTCGGCGGATGGATTGAAAGCAATTCTGCTAAAAAGTACTCTTTTGTACTGGAGGCTTTCGAACGCAAGTTTTTTAATTTTTACGATGCCAATGGCCTGGACCTGTTTATTGGTCAAACCTATCGCTTCAGTAGCAAGTTTTCAGTCAATCTTCGGCTTGGACTTACCCCCCGCCCACGAGGTGTAGGTTACACGACAACGCTGCCAGATCAGACCATCTTATTCGCCCTGCGCAAGGTAAGTACCCTGGACAATGTGCTCAGTTTGAAATACAATTTTACCAACAAAATGGGGCTCACCTTCCGGGCCAGACACTATACCAGTGTGGTCGAAAACAAGGAATTTTTCACCCTCAATGGCGACGGGACACTTAGCCCCAAATCAGAAGTCACCCAAAATTACAACCGCAACGTCAACTATTTCAACATCGATATGGTGTACACCTGGCAGTTTGCTCCGGGTAGTTTCCTGAATGCGGTTTGGAAAAACGCTACCTACTACGGGTCTGATTCTGCTCAGGATCGATACTTCGAAAATCTGGGCAATACCCTGGACGCCGATCAGAACAACAACCTATCGCTGAAGGTGATTTATTTCCTGGATTATTTGCAGTTGAAGGGGAAGAAAAAAGGTAGGGAATAGGGTTGAGGAAAGTTGAGAAGAGGCCCTGCTGGCGCAGGGCTTGTTTTTTTTGAACCACCTTAGGCCTGTCAATTACCCACAAAACGGTGTGGCCACCGCTAACGCGGTTTGAATCCTTCGGGGGCATTCTAGGCTATAAACGGAGCCACCGCTACGCGGTTAGATTTTACCTAAAATCTGGAGTTACGCAATAACTTAACCGCGTAGCGGTGGCTCCGTTTATAGTTTTGGATGTACCCCCACAGCTTTAAGCCGCGTTAGCGGCGGCCACCTTTTTAATTAACGATTTTGTGGGTAATCGACAGACCTTAGGCACCTAAGGGCATCTTAGAGGGTCACCTTAGGGGGATGAGAAAATGGGAATAGTTCAGCTAACGAGTGATCCTCACCAACAGCAACTTAGTTTTTTTATTGATCTTGAAAGACTTGTGCCAGAAGGCATAATGTAAATACTCGCTTTTTATCCAAAAAACTACAACTTACTCTTCCTCACTCCACTCTTTCAACGCCTTTTCCGTTAATGAAGGGCTCGAAGTTTTTTTAGAAATAGCCAAAACATTTCCTGTTTGAATATCAACAATAAAATGGTAATAATCCGTGTAGGCTGAAGGAAATGATCCACCTCCACTACTTATGATCACCTCTGGCCAAACGAAATGTACAGCAATTTGATTTTCATCTGATCGTAGTTTATCCAGTAATGCGGATTGATTAAGCACTTGCACCGAATAAGGATAGGTCGCCTTAATTTTTGCTGCGCTCAAATCAGCTTCTTTCCACTCCTCACCAATGAATAATGCGTATTCTTTCAGGGTTTTATGGTTATTGGCAATCGCCATTTGCTCATCTTTTTCAGATATTTTTTTCTCCAACTTCGCCGATTCTAAAATATGTTTGCTGATCAACTGCAAGGTAAGAAATACGGACAAGGGACCCGGGCAGACTTCTGGTAATCTCCGACTATATAAGTCCCGATCTGGATTTACAGGAATGGTCAATTTTTCAGCTGCCACAAATGCTACCTTGGGGAATACACTTTTAAATTCATTTATTGCTCGTTTCTTTTTGCCTGGCTCTTGTTCAATTTTTTCTAAATGAAGATAGTTTTCCCCTGATCCATTGTACACACTATAAAAGATCATAACCACGTATTCCTTAAGCACTTTTTTATCCATTTCCCAGAACTCATCCATTGTTTTGAACGTAACAGAAGAATGAATGGTCCATCTTTTACCAATGGTCTCTTTAAGCGCTTCATTAAAGGTAGTATGGAGCTGTTCAATTTCCGCTACTTCTTTATCCTCCCCTTTCTTTTTGAGTTTGGCGATACGTTTAGGATCGGGCTCAGTAGTTATTACCAATAGCTTTCTTGCGATGATCTGCTTGGCGTCTTCGGGCTTGACGGGATATGCTATTTGGGCAAGCGCAATGTGGTGGAAAACGATGAATAGGCCAATCAGACTAAGGTATTTCATGGATATTGGGTTTAATGATTTGAGATAAAAGACGCGGGAATATTAGTGAGCGTGTATCTAAGCTTAGGGCATTATTGTGTCAGGATTTCTGCGGGTATCAAAGATATCCGTGATATACACAGTGTCTTCTATAACCCGATAAATGATTTTTAGCCCAGGCTGTATATAAAACCGTCATTGATCCCAATCTTCATTCAATACATCCTCCAACGAATAAACCTCTCCATTTTCAATGTTTTGATTGGCTATAATAGCCCTTTTTTTCAATTCATCAGGAGAGAGAATGGATAGATTTTCGACAGGCTTTACACTATCCATTATTTCTTTAATTTGGGATAAAACTGCAATATCATTGAGTTGTACGACCCATTCAATCAGTTTAAGCTTTTCGGCTTGAATGTTCATTGATCGATTGTTTTCTTCAAAAATAAGTTAGATTAGCCAAGAACACAAGTCACTTTATTTCAGAGCCGTTCCTAAGGCGTTTTGTCTGTATAGAAATGGAAAACACTTATTCCCTCAGAAATTTCTTATACGCTTCAATTGCTGCGGGGCTTCGTGTTGCTTGTCCATAACCGCTTGGATCTGACCATGCAAAAATGTTCACTAGCGAAGCCCCATTGTTGAACATGCCTGAAAGGTAC
>JAAFHQ010000284.1 GCA_013298445.1 Chitinophagales bacterium
CATCAGTTCGGCATCCAATGTAGTCATCAATGAAGTGTTGGCTTCCAACACTAAAGACCTCGACGAAAAACAACAGGCAGATGACTGGATCGAGCTGTACAATACCACCAGTAGCCGGATCAATCTGGGCGGGTATTTTCTGACCGACAACCTGACCAACCTTAAAAAATGGACTTTCCCCGCCGATACCTATATTGGGCCCAAAGGCTTTATAGCGGTTTGGGCCGATGAAGATCAAAACCAAGGCTCCCTGCACGCCAATTTTAAACTATCCAAATCCGGTGAATTGCTTATTTTGTCCGACCCAAATGGTGTCCAGCTGGACCGGGTAGAATTTGGCGAACAACAAGACGACCAGGGCTACGCCCGGGTGCCCGACGGCACGGGCGCTTTTGTGATCCAAAAATCGACTTTTAACAAAAGCAACAACCTGACTACCACCCCAGTGCTGGACCTGGCTGCCATAGGATTAAAAATTTACCCCAACCCAGCACAGGATCAAATAACCATTGAAGCTGAATCCAGCATCGAAGGCGAGACTTTAGAACTATACAATATCCAGGGGCGCTTGATCGCCCGACAGGTATTGCAACAAAAAACCATTGTGAACACCAATAGCTGGCCAAACGGCACTTACTTGCTGCGCATCGGCGGAGTGGGGAGGAAGCTGGTGATTTTGAAATAGTTGAGATGGTTGAGATGGTTGAGAAGGTTTAGGCTGCCGCGAACGACGTTGACAAGAACATTGTCTAAGTCTCTGCGGCAGCCTAAACCTTCTCAACCTCCCTAAACCTTCTCAACTCCACTACTACAGACATGCAGGAATTTTTGTCCATTTACTCGAAGATCGAAAACCCGACCTTCGAAATGATTTTGTTTACCTTTTTGTTGTCGTTTTTGTTGTCGGCGCTGATCGCCTTTACTTACAACATGACTACGCGCAGCACCCTGCGCACCACCAATTTTATCCAATCCCTGATTCTGAGTGCCTTGATTGCCACCATGGTGTTGCAAGCCATTGGTGACAATGTGGCTTCGGGTTTGGGCATGTTGGGCGCTCTGACGGTAATCCAGTTTCGCACTGCCTTGCGCAATCCACGGGATATTGTGTTCATGTTCGCAGCCTTGGGAACGGGGATTGCCTGCGGTTTGTACGGTTTTTTTATCGCCATTCTGGGGGTATTCTTTTTCTGTCTGCTGGCGATTGTGCTCAGTTTTACCCCTTTTCATTATGGCCGTCACATCGTGTGGGAATTGCGGATCAGGATGGAGGAAAGTGCAGGTGATCCGGGTGAGAATTTCATCCAAGTCATGGGGCAGTATTGTCAGCACTGGACCCTGGATTCGGTGAATCTGGATCGGGTCAAAGACAATGCGGTAGCGCGGGAATACGATTATACCCTGCTCTTTAAAGACGACACCAAACAGCCCGCTTTTTTACAAGCACTCCTCGACCATGGTGTAGCCGTACGCCGCCTCAATAAACAAAATGACGAATTGACACTATGAAATTCAACGTATTATACCTCGTTTGGGCACTGGCTTTTGCAGCCTGCTTTTGGTTGAAGGACAACTTCATGGGGCGGAGCAATACGTCTTTTTTTGGGGCTACCGAAACGGAAAGTCAAACCCTCAATTATGATCACACCGTTGTCATCCAGGAAGTGCTGGTCAAAACGGGCGATAAAGTCCAGGCTGGCGATACCCTGATGCTCTTTTATCGCGCCGAATTGGACCAAGAAAGCGCCGAGGGTTTTAGTGACATCAATCAATACGCAGTGGAAAAAAATGCGCAAAACAGCATTTTGGATAAATCCCTGGAAGTACTCAAAGCCCAGCATCAGGCAGATTTGAGCGAATTGCAAGCCCAAATCCGCATCGAACAAGCTGAATACAATGCCGAAAGTGGGGTACGTAAACTTTTGGGCGAATCCACCGATCCGAATACGACCGACCCCTTAAGAGCCGAAAAAATTGCTGCTTTGCGCAGCCAAATCCGGCAAGCTGAGGAAGAATATCGCCAGCGCGTGCAGGAAATTCAGGCCGAACGCCGGGCCAATCAAGCGGTGTTTGAAGCCCGCAGCGCCAAAACCCAAATCGACCTCGATTTTGTCAATGCCGAACGGCAACGCTTAGCGCTGGTCGCTCAGGTGGATGGTTTTGTGGAAAGTATTGCCGTAGGCACCAACGAGGTAGTGCCCCAGCACAAGGAAATGCTCAAAATCAACCCGCTTCAGCCTACCCGCATCCGCGGATTTGTGTACGAGCATGCCGAAATCAGCTATCAACTTGGCGATACCGTTCAACTGGGCGCGTATAGCCGTCCAACCGTGTTGGCTCAGGGAATCATCATTGGCAGCAATCCTCAAGTGGTTGAGTTGCCTGTGCGCCTGCGCAAGATGCCTGAAGTGCGTACCTGGGGCCGCGAATTGTTCATCAAAATTCCCAATGACAATCCTTTTTACCTCAATGAAAAAATTGTCATTTCTTTTGAATAAGTCGATCGCCATGAAAGTATTGTTGTGTAGTTTGAGTTTGTTGCTTTTTGCGTTTACCCCGATTGACCCCATCAAAATCACCATGAAAGAGGTCCTGGCTTCCGTCAATCAGGATGAACAATGGCGTTTGAGCCAACAAACGGTCACTTGGCTGGGGCAACAAAACTACCAGAATCCGCTGCTGCAAAAACTGGAGCTACGCGCGGGCTCCAATGATTTTTCCCTAACTCGACAACAATACGGCATCCGGGTAAGTCCCAATGCATTCGGCTTAGGCAAATACCAAAAACAATACCAACAAGCACAGTCAGGGGTGCTTCAGGCCGAGGCCGAGGTGTACTGGAATGAGGCGCTGTTGCAACGTTATGAAGCCATTGTTGCCTATCATTTTGCGCAACAACTGACTTTGTCCAGTAAAAAATTGGATTCCTTGTACCAAGCTCAGGAACAGGTATTCCGGGCCATGTTGCGTGAAGGTTTGACGGTTAAGGTAAAAGAGGTGGTGGAAAACGAGCAGGATCGGCAAGCGCTACGTCTCGATCAAGCCCAATTTTTGCAGGCCAAAAGCCAGGCCGAGGAAAAAATCAGACAATTCATAGCGGGAACTGGAACCCTAGAACTTGAGCTCATCGACTTTATCTCAATCGCCCGCATCGAACAAGTGATCGCCCGCATCCAGGCCAACTCCCTGGATATCCCCCTGGCCGAAGCCAAAATCCGTCAGGCCCAAATGGGTTTGGTACAATCCGAAATGGATTTGCTCAAAGTCCGCAACCGCGAATACCTCAGCTTTTTCCAGTTTGGCTACGAACGTGCCCCCAAAACACCAACCCTCGACGATGACCTCTTCATGCGCCTGGGCCTGAACATCCCGCTCAACAGCAACAACCGCTTTAAAAACAATGAGCTGGCCCTGGAAATGTACGAGTTGAACACCAAAAACACCTTGACTTTATCCCGCCGCAAACAGGAACTGGATGTACAACTCAACAAAGTCCGGCACCTCATCCAGGAGCACCAATTGCTCAAAGAACAGGAAGAAAAAAACTTGTTGCTTAGCATTTTGGAAGACCCCGCTCTGCGGGCTTCACTTACACCTACTGAATTGATGGAAGTAAAATTGTTGCAGCAAAAAAAGCAGTTTGCCCGCCTCAAACTCAGCGAGGAGCTTACCCAGGAATACATTCAATTGCTTTATCTCAATGGCCAATTGAGCCAAAAACCCCTACTCAACTACCTGAGTGCCAACTTGGAACCCTGGTAACTATAGCCCATAAATTTCCTTTTGTAGGGGATAATTCTGGTTTTGTATAAAAAATACCTCCATTTGAGCCAACCATAATTATTCTTGTGGCCACTTTTAAGTTGAGGAAGGTTGAGGGAGGTTTAGAAGGTTGAGGCTACTGCAGTGACTTAGACAATGCCCTTGTCAAAATCGTTCGCGGCAGCCTCAACCTTCTAAACCTCTCTAAACCTTCCTCAACATTAATTTTGTACCCTAACACCTTTATCCAAATTGGCTTATGGAGTTATCTATCCAAAATTTATCCAAAACTTATCCTAACGGTGTGCAAGCACTCAAAAACGTGAGTTTGCACATTCCCACCGGCATGTACGGCCTCTTGGGCCCCAACGGCGCTGGCAAAAGTACCTTGATGCGCACCCTGGCCACGCTGCAAGACGCAGATAGTGGAACCGCCACCCTCGGTGACATCGATGTGCTCAAAGACAAAGACGCGGTGCGCCGGGTGCTGGGCTATTTGCCCCAGGAATTTGGGGTTTACCCCCGCATGTCTGCACTCGATATGCTGGATCACTTTGCTACCTTGAAAGGAATCCCGAGCAATCAACGCAAAGAAGTGGTACAAACCTTGCTGAATCGCGTCAACCTATGGGACCACCGCAAAAAAGCAGTAAGCAGTTATTCCGGCGGGATGCGCCAACGCTTTGGCATTGCCCAAGCTTTGATTGGCGACCCCAAACTGATCATTGTAGACGAACCCACCGCTGGCCTCGACCCCGGTGAGCGAAATCGTTTTTACAACCTCTTGTCTGAAATCGGCGAAAACGTGATCGTCATCCTCTCTACCCACATTGTGGAGGATGTACGTGAGCTTTGTTCCAATATGGCCATCATCAATGGTGGCGAGGTGAAATACGCAGGTATACCCGATGCAGCATTGGGCGAATTGGGCGGCAAAATTTGGGAAAAAATCATCCTGAAAGCCGAACTCGATGATTATGAAAAGAACTTCAAAGTGATCTCTAGCAAACTGGTAGCGGGTAAACCCATCATCCACATTTTCAGTGAGGACGATCCCGGTGAGGGATTCCGGCCCGCTGAGCCAGGATTGGAGGATGTGTTTTTTTCGAAAATCAAACACTAAAACCCGAATCGCATGCTCTTCACTTTTTTAAAATTCGAATTAAAATCCTGGCTGCGTGCACCCATGCCCTGGATTTTTCTCTTCATATTCGCGTTGTTTACCTTTGGTGCTACGGTCACTGACCAGATACAGATTGGCGGTAGTTTTGGCAACATTTGGAAAAATGCCCCTTTTGTCACCCAAACCTGGTATGGCGTATTCAGCATTCTTTCCCTTTTGCTGATAACTGCTTTTTTAAATACTGCTGCCATCCGCGATTTTGAAAACAATACTGCTCAAATCGTATTCGCTTCGCCAGTCCAAAAAATGGGCTATTTCTTTGGCCACTTTTTTGGAGCACTGCTGGTTTGTTTGATTCCCATGCTGGGTATTTCCTTAGGCATGTGGCTCGGGGTGGGGATCAATTCGTTCACCCATGGGCTCGATCTGGAGCGTTTTGGCCCTTTTGAAATTCAAAGCCATATCAACTCTTATTTGGCCATTGTCATTCCCAATATGATTTTTGCGGGGAGTATCCTTTTTACGGTTGCGGCACTCACGCGCAGCACCATGTACTCCTTCATCTCTGCCATGGTTTTGCTGGTCGGCTATATCGTAGCAGGGAACCTGATTCGGGACATCGAAAACGAAAGCCTTTCGGCCATGCTTGACCCCTTTGGATTCAGGGCACTATCCCTGGTTACCAAGTATTGGACAGTAGATGACAAGAACCACCTCTCGGTCAGTGTATTGCACCCTCTGATGCTGGGCAATCGCTTGCTGTGGATGGCGGTCGGCTTGCTGGTACTTTTTGTGGGCTATTGGCGCTTTAGTTTTGCAGAAAGAGCCAAGAAAGTCAGTAAAAAACGCAGCACTAAGGTTGAAGAAGAACCATACGGTCTCCAACAATTGGGAGAAATGGCTACGGTAAAACCTGCCAGCGGATTCAGCATTACCCTGGCCCAGTTCCGCAGCCAGTTGAAAGCCAATTTTTGGGGCGTTGTCAAAAGTACCCCATTCATCCTCTTGACATTCATTGGTTTGTTGAACACCATTCCAAGCATGCAGTTTGCTACGGAGGGCTACGGTACCCACAACTTGCCAGTGACCTACACCATGGTCGACATCATTCGGGGCTCTTTTTACATGTTTGTCATTGCAATTGTTGCTTATTTCACCGGGGCATTGGTTTGGAAAGAGCGCATCGCCAAGGTCAATGAGATTTACGATGCCATGCCAACACGCAATTGGACCGACTTTTTGTCCAAACTCATCACGATTGTCGCAGTGGTGGCAATTTTGATCAGTGTATGTATCCTGGCGGCCATCGCAGCTCAAGCGCTGAATGGGTTCAATCGTTTCGACCTAGGGGTTTATGTGCGCGAATTGCTGGTGCTGGATTTATTGCGCTTTGCAACCACTGCCGTGTTGTTCCTTTTGGTGCATACCCTGGCCCCCAACATGTACCTCGGCTTTTTCATCTGCATTGTGGTCGTTATTGTGAACTCCTTCATTTGGGGAGCGCTGCGCATTGAGAGCAACATGGTGCAGTTTGGCGAAACGCCTGGATATACAGTTTCGGATTTGTACGGCTACAAACCTTATGCGACCGGGCTGTTTTGGTTCAACACCTACTGGGCCTTGTTCAGCGCCATTTTGGCCGTAGCTGCGGTGTGTTTTTGGCCTCGCGGCAAAGAAAATGGCTGGCGCAAACGTTTCAAATTGGCTGCTTTGGAATGGCGGACTTACCGCTGGGCGGGTTATGGTGCCATTGCCTTGTGGGGCTTGAGCGCAGCCTGGGTGTTTTACAATACCCTGGTTTTGAATCCTTTCAAAAACGGCAAGCAGGTTGAAAAACTGACTGTGCGCTACGAGAAGGATTACAAAAAATACGAGGGCAAAGCTCAGCCGCGCATCTATGCGCTGAAGTACGATATTCAAATTTTCCCAGAAACGCGCAACATTGACGCCAAAGCCCAAATGTGGGTGCGGAATTTACACCCTAAAGCCATCGATACTTTATTGGTGCAGGTGCCGCGACAACTCAAGTTCAGCTTGAGTAACCCACGACTGAAGCTGCTCAAGGACGACAAGGACGTTTATTTCCGCATTTACCGCCTGCAACCTGCACTACAACCCGGTGACTCCATGCGCCTGGATTTCAGTTCCGTTTACCAAAGCAAGGGTTTTGAAAATGAACTGAGGGTGCAGGAAGTGATGCAAAACGGCACTTTTTTCAACAATTTCGACATCGCACCCCGCTTGGGCTACCAACCCGATGGCGAGATGACCGATAAGAACCGCCGGAAAAAGTTCAAACTACCCGAAAAAACCCGGGCACCCAAACTCAACCGCACGGATACCATTGCCCGGGGCAATTCCTACCTCGGCAATGATGCAGACTGGGTCAATGTAGAAACGGTGATCAGTACCTCAGCCGATCAAATCGCCATTGCACCGGGTTCCCTGCAAAAGGAATGGACCGAAAATGGACGGCGCTATTTCCAGTACAAACTCGATCACGAAAGTTTCAATTTTTACTCTTTCATGTCGGCACGATACGAAGTGGCACGCAAAAAATGGAAGGGGA
>JAAFHQ010000285.1 GCA_013298445.1 Chitinophagales bacterium
GCACATGCCTACGCAGTGCAAACTCCCCAAAAAACCCAGCAAAAAAGCAGAGACCAGCATAGTATGTTAGTTCAATTTCGATTACAGTTGAATAACTTCTTCTTTGTAATAGGCTTTGGTGCCATCACTCCAATCTACTTTTACCCGCCACATACCCGTTTTGAGTCCAGTGGTGGAAATGACCTGCCGGTGATTGAGGTTGGGCGCAATGTTGACCTTGAAATCTCGAGTTTGGTCAGAGGGGCAGAAAAAGTAAATTTCGCCGTGAATTTTTTCAAGTTCTGAAGGGAAAAACAATTCCACCTGGGAGCCTGATTCAGCAGTTTGAATTTCCAGGTCTTGTTTTAAACCTTGCGCATTGCTCAGTTTGTCAAATTTTTCCTGATACTTGAGATCATCAGCGTAGTAATGTTCAGAGACCAGGCTATTGTCAAACTGTGTCGAACGGACTACTGCGTACACCATCGTGATGACAAACAGACTGTAAAAAATGGCAATGCCACTGCCCCAATTGATTTTCATGGTGTTTGTGATTTTAGTGAAAGTTGAGAGGTTGAGGAGTTGAGGAGTTGAGGCTACCGCAGCGGCATAGACAAGGGCTTTGTCAAAATCGCTGCGGTAGCCTCAACTCCTCAACCTCTCAACTCCTCAACTAAATAGGTCCTAAAAAATTTGTTTTTACCCGGTCGATTTTTTTGCCATTCGAATAAACGTCAACTTCGATTCGGGTTTTTCGACTCCCCAGGTTTTTGCGCTCAATCTCAACAAACATAGCGCCTTCGGTCACTTCAGAAGCTTTGGTGAAAGGCGTTTTGCCGATCATTTTGATGGTGCCCTGAGGCTTCACCAAACGGAACTCAATCGGGAAAGTATCTCGGGTTTTGTTGATGATTTCGTAGTTGTACAAGTTGCTGATCTTGTTTTCGCCTACCTTCTGGAACAGCATTCCCGGGGTGCGCAACAGTAAAACCTCCACATCTGTACGCATCGAAAACAGTACAATATTCAAAATCACCATTAAGGTCAAAACGACGCTATAAGCCTTTACCCGAGTGGTAAATACTTTTTGGGTTTTGGTTTCGATGCTGGTTGCGCTGGCGTAGCGGATCAAGCCTCGTGGGCGACTCACTTTGTCCATCACCTCGTCACAGACATCGATACAAGCTGTGCAATTGACACATTCCAATTGTGTGCCATTGCGGATGTCGATACCCGTTGGGCAAACGTGGATGCACAATTTGCAGTCGATACAATCACCCAGGCTTTTTTGTACCGCCTCAATCGGATTGGCCGCAGGGGGAAGAGCCTCAACCATTTCCAGTGCCACTGCCTTTTCACTTTGCAGTACTGAAGACTGGATACTTGAAATGGGTGAAATGGGTTTGTTCCCAGTTTCTTTTTTGATTTTTCCTCTTGGTTCGCCACGTACATGGTCGTAATGAACGACAATTGAGTTTTTGTCCAAAAGCACCCCTTGCAAACGGCCATATGGGCAAATGGCGACACAAATTTGTTCCCGCATCCAGGCAAAAACGAAATAAAAAGCGAAGGAAAAGACCAGCATAGCAATAAAGCCAGTCAGGTTTTGGGAAACGGGTTCGCTTATAATTTTGTAAACCTCATCTACTCCAATAATGTAGGCAAGGAAGGTATTGGAAATCAAAACGGCAATGGCGAAAAAGATCACCTGTTTGCTCAGTTTTTTGATGATTTTGTCGCTGGTCCAGGGGCTGTTGTTCAGGCGGCGTTGGGCGTTGGAATCACCTTCAATAAGGTATTCAATTTTGCGGTAAACCATCTCCATGAACACCGTTTGGGGGCATACCCAACCGCAAAACAAACGGCCATAAATGACCGTGAACAGAATGATGAAGACCACAAAGGTCAACATGGCCAATACAAATAAATGGAAATCCTGAGGGGCAAAACTTACCCCGAAAATGATAAAATGGCGCTTGATAATGTTAAAGAGCATCAAAGGTTCGCCATTCATTTTGATAAAAGGGACGCCAAATAAAAAAATCAAAAAGGCCCAGCTTAGATAGGTTCGGGCTGAAGTAAATTTTCCTTTTGGTTTTTTGGGGTAAACCCAGATCCGCTTGCCTTTTTCGTCTACAGTGGCAATGTGATCGCGGTATTCTTCATCATCTTCAAAATGGGTGATTTCGCTCATGGCAATAAAAATTTAGATTCCAGGGTGTCAACATGAGCCTCCCGAATTTTCTCAAAGACACTACCAAAGCGACATTTTATTATCACAGAGGAAAAAAAGAGGACACAAAGGGCACAGAGGGAAACATCGTCTACGTCTAGCTTTGTGTCCTTTGTGTTTCTTGGTGCTTTCTTTGTGAAAATGATGTCGCTTTGGGTTTATTTTGAAAATTCGGGATGACTCATGTTGGAACTAGTTAATTTACTGCGGAAGTATCCGCGGGTGCTTCTTCACCTTCAGCAACGTATTTGGTGCCTTGGGGTGCCTTGCCGTTTGGCGGATTGGTACCTTGAAGAGTCAGGATGTAACTGCTTACCTTCAGGATATCCGCTGGTTTGAGCTGCGCACTCCATGCGATCATCCCTTTTTCAGGTACCCCATTTTTTACGGTTTTGAACACATTGGTAATGCCGCCACCGTGGATCCAGAACTCGTCGGTCAGGTTTGGACCTACCCCACCTTCACCTTTAGCACTGTGACAAGCCACGCAGTTGGTACTGAAAATGGTTTGACCAATGGACAAATCTTTGGGATCTGTACTGGCTTCAAGGTTGGCTTCATCTATGGTATTGGCCTGCGTTGCGGCAAAAGCAGCTTTGGCTTGCTCGGCCACTTTCATTTCTGCATTGTACTCATCAGCCTGGCTGGGACCGCCTAACACGTGATAGTAACCCAGAAATACCACACCCAGGAAAATGGTGATGTAGAACATGGCTACCCACCAGGGTGGCAGGCTGTTGTCCAATTCCCTAATGCCATCGTAGTTGTGATCCAGCATTACACTGTCCTCTTTTTCTACGGGCACCACATTGGTCCAGGCTTTGTATTGGCGCTTCCACCAAGGTTCTTTTTGGGTTTTTTCAACATCTTCCAGGTAGGCTTCTATACCTTGCTCCTGGTAAATTTTGATCTGTTGGACCTTGATCATCATGCTGAGCAAGTGAAACAGGGCCAATACTGCCCCTAACATCGTCAAGCCAGCAAAAAAGATCAGGCCATTGGCCAAAAGTGAGTTAAAGGTCTCATTGCTGGCCGGAGTAGCCGCCCCTGCGGCACCTGCCCCTTGTGCAAAAACCAGGGAGGAGGAAAGCAAAGCCAGGAGGGTGATGACCAATTGTTTTTTGAGCTTATTTTTCTTCATGGCGAATGTCAATTTCCGATGTTTGAAGAATGGAATCCTCCAGAGGAAGATTCGACATTTTATTGAGGTATCCGAGTGGGCTGCGGAAAGCCATGATGGCACTCACCAAAAAAACCGTAACGAAGGTGATTAGGGCGGAGATGGCCATCCAGTTGATGCTTCCAGCGCTTTCGAGAATGTATTTGTACATGGTTGAGGAGTTGAGGAAGTTGAGAAGTTGAGGGGTTGAGAAGTTGAGGCTGCCGCAGCGTCTTGGACAAGCATTGTTCTAAACTTCTCAACTTCTCAACCTAAGTTAGTTGGTGGCTGCCTTCGGCTTAATATCCGTACCCAATCTTTGTAGGTAGGCGATCAAAGCCACGATATCGCGTTTTTCCAGTTTATCGTCTTCCACACCATCAGCGCGTAGTCGTTTGGCAACTTCACTGGCTTGTTTTTTCAAATCAGCCACTGCTTGGTCTTCGAAACCTTCTGGATAGGGTGTACCCAGCATGGTTAGTACCTTGATCTTTTTAGGCAAGGTTCCCAAGTCCATCTCGTCGCGCAACAACCAGGGGTAAGCAGGCATAATCGAACCTGGTGACATACTTTGTGGGTCTACCATGTGGTTGTAGTGCCAGCTATCGGGGTATTTCCCACCTTCCCGGTGTAAGTCCGGACCAGTCCGTTTGGAACCCCAAAGGAAAGGCCGATCGTAGATGTACTCACCAGATTTGGAGTATTCCCCGTAACGCTCGGTTTCAGAGCGGAACGGACGCACCATCTGGGAGTGACAACCCAAACACCCTTCGCGGATGTACAAATCACGGCCGTGCAATTCCAGTGGTGTATAAGGTTTTACAGAAGCAATTTTTGGTATATTGGATTCAATCATTACCATTGGAGAAATCTCGATGATACCACCAATGAGGATTGCGATCGCGGCACCTACCAACATTTGCATAGGCCGGCGCTCAATCCAACGGTGCCAGTGCTCCCCTTTGTGTGCGCCATCGGTAGCTACTCTGGCTGGTGCTTCTGCTACTTCATCACCAATGAATGATCCCTGGCGGATGGTGGCAATCAGGTTGTACACCATCACCAGTGTACCAGCAAAGTATAAAGTGCCGCCCAATGCACGGATGTAGTACATCGGCATGATTTGGGTCACTGTTTCGAGGAAGTTACCGTATTTCAGGAAGCCATCGGGCGTAAATTCTTTCCACATCAAGCTTTGTGCCCAACCCGCCCAATACAATGGGATGGCGTAGAAAGCAATACCCAGGGTGCCAATCCAGAAGTGGGCGTTGGCCAATTTTCCAGAATACAACTGCGTATTAAACAGGCGAGGGATCAACCAGTACAGGATACCGAAGGTCAGGAAGCCGTTCCAGCCCAGGGTGCCAATGTGTACGTGTCCAATGGTCCAGTCAGTAAAGTGGCTGATGGCGTTGACCGATTTGATCGATAGCATCGGACCTTCAAAAGTTGCCATACCATAAGCTGTAATGGCTACCACCATAAATTTCAAAACTGGATCCTGACGTACCCGGTCCCAGGCACCACGTAGGGTCAATAAACCGTTCAGCATACCACCCCAGGACGGTGCAATCAGCATGACGGAGAACACCGTACCCAATGACTGTGCCCAATCTGGCAAAGAAGTATACAACAAGTGGTGAGGACCCGCCCAGATGTAAATGAAGATCAGCGCCCAGAAGTGAATGATTGACAAACGGTAAGAATACACTGGCCGGTTGGCTGCCTTGGGCAAGAAATAGTACATCAAACCCAGGTAGGGTGTAGTCAAGAAGAATGCCACCGCGTTGTGGCCATACCACCACTGCACCAAAGCGTCTTGCACCCCTGCGAAGATGTTGTAACTTTTGGTTGCAGAAACCGGAATTTCGATGTTGTTGCCAATGTGCAACACTGTTACCGTAATCCAGGTGGCAATGTAAAACCAGATGGCTACGTACATGTGGTTTTCACGACGTTTGAGAATGGTCCCAAACATGTTGATCCCAAAGACTACCCAAACCAGCGCAATCGCGATATCGATTGGCCATTCCAGTTCTGCGTATTCTTTGGCGCTGGTTATCCCCAGTGGTAAAGTTACTGCGGCCATCACTATGATGGACTGCCAACCCCAGAAGTGGATGTTACTCAGCGCATTGCTGAACATGCGGGTTTTGAGCAAACGTTGCAGGGAATAATAAACCCCCATGTAAATGCCGTTCCCAACAAAAGCAAAAATTGCTGCATTGGTGTGCAAGGGGCGGATTCTACCGAAGGAAGTATACGGAATGCCAAGGTTTAATTCAGGCCAGATCAGCTGAAAAGCTGCAATAAGGCCCACCAGCATCCCGACAACCGCCCAAAGCATGGTCGCGTACGCAAATTTGCGCACGATAGCATTGTCGTAGTAAAAGGTCTCTACTTGTGCCATCAGGTTTGTGATTTTAAAGTTTTGTGTCAGTTGGTTTGTCGTCGTCGAGGAGCATGCGGATCGACGGAGTATAATCGTCATCGTATTGTCCACCTTTGACGGCCCAGAAGAAAGCGCCTAAAAAGCCCAGGGCTAGGATAAGGCTGATCAGAATGAGCAAAAAAATGACTGTCATACCATTGTCAATTTTGTTGATGCAAGGTAGGCAGGGCAAAAGCTAGGGCTGGATGACAGTGGTCAGGGGTGGGAGTGATTTTTGTCAGTGGAGAACCGAAAAATGGGCGGAGAATGAAATGGTCTGGCGACTGGGAGCCGTTTTTTAAGCGAAATTTGATTAAATGAGCGGTAATACGCTTTTTTATCGCTCAAAAAAAGCATATTATTGAGTGGTAGAAAGCGGGATTATCGCTCCCAAGTATCCAATATATTCAAAACACATGCCGAAGAAATCACCATTCCCCGGAATGGATCCATATTTAGAAGGGAATTTATGGCCAGATGTACACCACCAATTGGCCAGTGTGATTGTGGAGCTGATCGCACCCCAAATTGCACCCAATTATGTTGCCAGAGTAGACGCTTATACGGTAGAAGATCGCAGACCTGCTGCGGGGCTTCACATTATTTACCCTGACGTGGCGGTGTTGCACAAAAATGAGTTGAAAGAACCCACAGAAACGTATGAACGCAGCGTTGCGGAAGTTTCAGAACCCACTTATGAAATTCCAGCTGTTTTTACGGTGAAAATACCTTTTGTAGAAATACGCGACAGGTCGAATAATAAATTGGTTACCGCAATCGAAATTCTTTCGCCAGTGAATAAACGCCGCCCTGGTTTAACTGAATACTTGCAAAAAAGACAAAACTTGCACAAAGCAGGTGTACATGTATTGGAAATTGACCTCTTGCGCAGAGGCAAACGAATCATTCAACCTGCACCCAAAACCCATTATTTATTCGACCTTTGGCGTGCTAAAAGTGATAACCTTTCCGTTTGGACCAACCTTGTTCAGGAAAATCTCCCAGTGCTCCCTGTTCCTCTAGCCAACGACGATCCCGATGCGCGTTTACCAATTAAAACCGCTTTGGACAAGATATACGAAAGAGGGTTGTACAACTTGTCGATCGACTATACCCAAGCGCCACCGCCTCCTAAATTTTCAGCAGAAGAGCAACAATGGATGCAAGCTTTAACGGTGCATTTTTCACTTTAAATGCTTCTCAAAAAACGCCAAAGTCCGGCTCCAGGCCAGCTTAGCCGCCTCGGCATTGTACCTTGCGGTAGAAGTATCGTTGTGGAAGGCATGATTCACCCCCTCATACACGTAATGTTCGTAGACAATTTTATTGGCCTTTAGCGCTTCTTCATAGGCAGCCATTCCTGCGTTGATGCGCTCATCCAAACCACCGTAGTGCATTTGCACCGCAGCTTTGATTTTGGGCACATCGGCGGCTTCGGGCTGACGGCCGTAAAAGGCAACAGCTGCACCCAAGGCGGGTACCTTCGTCGCCAGCGTATTCGCCATAGCACCTCCCCAACAGAACCCAACGCAGCCGATCTTGCCATTCCAGTCCTCGCGGGCGGGCAGGGAATCAATGCAACGCATGAAATTTTCGAGGTTGTCTTCGGCTTTGAGGGTGGTAAAAAGTTGCCGCGCTTCGTCTTCGGTG
>JAAFHQ010000286.1 GCA_013298445.1 Chitinophagales bacterium
TGCTCAGTACGTCGCGGCGTTCGCGGGGAGCAATCCCGGCGTTGTTGACCAGAATATTGAGTTGACCGTAGTGGTCTTTTACTTCCTGGAGGATTTTTGCGCGGTCGGCACTCAAAGCGACGTTGCCCTGGCAATAAATGACTTCCACGCCGAGGGCTTTGATGCTTTCCAGAACTTCGGTGACACCTTCTTGGGGCCTTACGCCATTGATGGCGATGTTAAAACCTTGCGATGCAAGCTGGGTTACGATTCCTAAACCTATTCCTCTGCTTCCCCCCGTTACGAGTGCAACTTTTGTCATGCTTACTATTTTTAATATTTGTCGTTCTTAGGTGATTCTAAAGTGCCTGTGGTTTCTAAGGTGGTTCAAAAAAACATTATTTAACCACCTTAGAAACCACAGGCACCATAGAATCACCTAAGGCAGCTATCATTACAATTCTGGTACGTCAACCCAAGCCCGCTTCGCCCAACTTTCCAATCCCTTTTCCGCCAACTGCACACCTTTTGCA
Organism: Chitinophagales bacterium; assembly: GCA_013298445.1. Classification (GTDB taxonomy): domain Bacteria; phylum Bacteroidota; class Bacteroidia; order Chitinophagales; family Saprospiraceae; genus Haliscomenobacter. The sequence continues at coordinate 513 of JAAFHQ010000286.1, forward strand.
CCTGCCTTCAAATTCCAGGGAAATGGCTCATCGTTGACCACGTGTTTTAAAAACAACTCCCATTGTACTTTAAAAGCATTGTCGTGTATTTCCTGCTCAGGCACTTTGGACCAGCCGCCGAAGAAATCGATGGGTTGGGCGATATCGGGGTTCCAAACGGGTTTGGGCGTATTGCCATAATGCTGGATGTAACATTCCCGCAAACCAGCCACCGCCGAGCCCTTGGTGCCATCCACTTGCAGCGTGAGCAAATCATCGCGCCTTACCCGCACAGTCCAGGACGAATTGAAATGGGCGATGACCCCGTTGTCCAGTTCAAAGGTGGCGTAGGCTGAATCATCGGCAGTGCAATTGTAGGTATTGCCGTTTTCGTCTACCCGGGTAGGGATGTGCGTAGCGCCGAGGCAAGAAACCGCTTTCACATTGCCAAACACATCATCCAGGACGTAGCGCCAGTGGCACAACATATCTACGATGATCCCACCGTCGTCTTCTTTGCGGTAGTTCCAGGAGGGGCGTTGCGCGGCGATGTTGTCGCCTTCAAAAACCCAATAACCAAATTCGCCCCGCACGGAGAGGATTTCTCCAAAAAAACCTTGTTGAATCAGGCGTTTGATTTTTACAATGCCGGGAAGCCACAATTTATCCTGCACCACCCCGTTTTTGAGGCCGGCTTCGGTAGCCAATTTGTACAATTCCAAAGCAGACTCCGTGCTGACGGCTACTGGTTTTTCACAATAAATGTGTTTCCCTGCCTTGATCGCCGCTTTGACCGCGTCTGCTCTGCGGCCAGTAGTTTGGGCATCAAAATAGATGCTGTAATGTGAACTTTTTAAAGCATCCTCCAGATTGGTGCTCATATTGGTAATGCCCGTGAGTGCACAAAGCCTTTTTAACTTACTTTCGTCCCGGCCAATGAGAATTGGGTCGGGCATGATGGTTTCGCCATTGCTGAGTTTGACGCCGCCTTGCTTCATGATTTCAGCAATGGAGCGCAGCAGGTGCTGGTTGGTGCCCATCCGCCCTGTAACGCCGTTCATGATGATCCCGATGGTGTGTTGTTTCATCTTTAATGTTTTTTGGCTGGATCGACGTTTACTAAACTTTTAAAGTTTAGTAAACGTAAACCCATTCAGATAGCTGACCGCTAAGAATGTTGTTTGTATCCAGTGATTATTTTCTGCAAAAATTGAGCTTGATCTTGTTGCCAATATTCCGTGGAAAAAATCTCTACCTCGCGGAAGCCATTGAAGCCAGTCGCTTCAACCCAGGAGCGGATTTTTTTGAGCGGAATGCAGCCTTCGCCCATCAGCCCACGGTCGTTGAGCATGTCTACGGTTGGGGATTTCCAGTCGCAGATGTGAAAGGCCAGCAGGTGATCGTTTTCCCCACAACGTTTGATCTCCCGCTCCAGGTTGGAGTCCCACCAGAGGTGATACACATCCACGGCCACACCTACCCAAGGTGAGTTGATGGCTTCACACATGTCGTTGGCTTGTCCAAGTGTGTTGATGGCCGAACGGGTATCGGCATACATCGGGTGGAGCGGCTCAATGGCCAATTGTACTCCAGCAGCTGATGCTTCAGGAATTAGGGATTCGATGCCGTCCTGAATTTGTTGGCGGGAATCTTCCAGAGATTGCCCGGGATCGGCACCACAAACCAGCACAATCAATTTTGTGCCCAATTCGTAAGCTTCTTCGATGGCTTTGCGGTTGTCATCGAGCGCCACCTGCCTTTTGGCTGGATCGACCCTAGGGAAAAAGCCACCCCGGCAGAGGGATACAATCGATAAATCGTGATCCCGCAGCATGTCGCCTGTATGTTTGATGTTTCTGCCCGCCAGTGCGTCGCGCCAAACCGTGATGCCTTTTACCCCCGCCGCCGCAAAGTTTTTGGCCGACTCTTCGATCGCCCAGGGTTTGGTGGTAATGGTATGGATGCAGAGTTTGGACAGGTCAGTGATTGGACTGAGACTCATTTGACACAATTGAAAAACGTGTAATAGGTATCGTTGTTGATCATGCGCTGCAAGTACAGGCAAACCTCCCGGATGTGGTAGTCGCCCCACATGCAGGATTCACCATTGGCAATTTTGCTGCCTACGGGCACGTGATCCCAACCATTGGGCTGATGGTAAATCGTGTGCAGCAGCAAACCCTGGTGATTTTCATCGGTACTCAAATAAGGCTCCTCCAGAAGTGTATCCACTACCTTCAACCCAGCTTGTACATACTTTTCACCAGCGGCAGCGTTGCCTTTTTCCGTCAGGTATTTGCCTAGGCGCAACAAACCCTGTGCCCCAATGGCCGCCGCGGAGCTGTCCACCGGCTCAAAGTCATTGTACGGATTAGCAGGGCGGTCCAGGTAATCGCCTAGTTTGTACAAATTGGGCGCACCCGTGTCCCAATAAGGCACCCCATCTACGGGAGTATGTTCAATGTAAAAATCACAGGTGGCTTGGGCGGCTTTTAACATCATTTTTTCCAGCGCTGCTTTGCCCCCAAAAGGAGCCAGAGAGGTTTCATCGGCGGTATCCAGCCACTCCAGTTGTTCGGCAAAACCACACATGGCCCAGGCGAGGCCACGCGTCCAGGTGGTGAAGCCGGTATAGCCTTGTTGTGAGTTGGGGCAACGGAATTGGCCGTCCTTTACGTTGAAAACACTTTCGTGCGCGGTGCGGCCCCAGATGTCGTAAGAATCGCGGCCTTCGCCATAAAATACCGAATAGCGGGCGGTGGCCTCAATGTGTTGCAGCGCCCTTTCCAACATACTTATTTTGGCATCTCCTTCGCCCTGGAACACATGACCCAATTCATGGCTGACAATCAAGGCCCGGCAGGAGCGGATGGTATCCACAAACAAGGAATGTGCTCCGTTGAAAGAATGAATAAAGCCTCCGGTTTTGATGCTGGTCCAACGACTCGCCTGTACGGCTCCGGATATTTTCAGGGCCAGTTCGTAGAAGTTTTTCTCCCATTCGTTAAAGGGGATTTTACCTTCCTTCATCAAACGCAGGAGGTTACCGTAGGTGCTGACATTGTTGAAGCCGTGGTCGTGCACGCCGATGTGGCTGACGTGGGGCGCCATTTTGCTGAGGGTTTGTTGTTTGGCCCTTTCCAAAATGGCTTGGTCTCCTGTCGCTTCAAATTGCAAAATGGCTGAGCCAAATTGAAAGCCCTGGGTCCATTCCGTCCAGCCACGTGTGGTGTATTGCCCCGCTACAGTAAAAACGGGCGAACCTTTTGATTCGTCGTAATTTGAATCAATCAGCTTGATTTTTTGCTCAGAAAGCGCCCAAAAGCGTTGGAGTTTGTTGGACAGGTCAGTTGCAGTAAGTTTTTCGTTCGTTTTGATCATTTGTGTTTGGGTTTTGATGCAGTAAAGACGATAGTATTGATCGGTACCCTTCCTCTGGCAAAATAAAGTTTTTTCTTTTTCCTTTTTGAGTAGAAAAAACTTTTGGGTAGAGAATTTTAACGGGAACGTTCCCGGTGGCAATACTGCTCGTCTGCACGACGACGATTTTTACACTTCCTGCTCTTTACTATTGAACTCCTTACCGTTCAAAACTGTATTTTTGTCAAAAACCAAATTATGCGCATCTCTTTGTTGCCCTTGTTGGGGCTATTGTTACTCGTTCAGTCTTGCAATGCCCAAAAAAGTGCAGACCCCAAAGCTGCGGCCATCATTCAGCAATGCATCGAAACCCATGGTGGCCGCAATTACCGAAACTTCGATATTTCCTTTGATTTTCGCGCCTTCCAGGTCCGCTTGAAGCACCAAGGGGGTAAGTTTCGCTACGAACGCAGCACCCGAGATACGAGCGGGAAGGTCATTGTGGATGTGTTGAGCAATACCGGCCTGAGTCGCAGCATTGATGGACAGGCCCAAACTCCCGACGATAAGTACCGCGAAAGTGTCAACGCCCTGGCTTATTTCGCCTTGTTGCCCTACAAGCTGAGCGAACCAGCAGTGAACCTCAAACACGTGGGAGAAATCCAGATTGGCGACCAAAAATACGACAAAATTGAAGTGAGTTTTGATCAGGAAGGTGGTGGCAAAGATTTCCAGGATGTGTATTGCTACTGGATCAACCAGCAGACGCACACCATGGATTACCTGTCCTACGCTACGGGCGGGCCACGTTTTCGCAAAGCTACCCGCCGCGAAACGGTGGGCGGGATCGTTTTTCAGGACTACGACAATTATGAAATTAAAGACACGACTATTTCTACCCGGGATTATGATCGGGTGTTTATGGAGGGGAAAGCGGTGTTGTTGTCGAAGATTGAGCAAAGCAATTATAAAGTGCACTAAATACCACACTACTGAACATTGTACTCGGAGGACATGAATTGCCACGTGCTTTAGCGCGTGGTTAGCAGGATTTTTTAAAAATGGGCTTTAGCCCTAGCCAAAAAATTAATGCTAGGACTAAAGTCCATCAAAAAGGCAATCTCTATCCACGCGCTAAAGCACGTGGCAATTCATGTCCTTCGCTTCTGAAATACAAAAATATCCAGTAGTAAGACTAAGTACCTAACATTATCCAGTAGCTGCGAAGCTGTTTCAATAATTGCAGGCAAATCAGATGAGCCAAAGTAAACCACACATTCAATTCCGCCTAGCCACTCCACAAGATCTGGCAATTTTGCGGCATTGGGACGCACAACCCCACATCCTACATTCAGACCCGAATGAAGATGATTGGAACTGGGCGGAGGAGCTGAAGCGAACGCCAGAATGGCGCGAGTTTTTGATCGCCGAATTGGATGGCCGTCCGATTGGTTTTGTGCAAATCATCGATCCCTTGTTGGAAGACAGCCACTATTGGGGCGAAGTGCCGGCCAATTTGCGGGCTATTGATATTTGGATCGGTGAAGCAGATGAGCTGAACAAGGGTTATGGCACTGAAATGATGACTCAAGCGCTTGATCGTTGTTTTAGCCATCCAGAGGTTACGGCGGTGTTGATTGACCCATTGGCTTACAATACCGCGGCGATCCGTTTTTACGAACGGATGGGGTTTGAGTTCGTGGAAGCGCGCACCTTTGATGAAGATGATTGTTTGGTGTATCAGATGCGGCGGGAATTTTGGGTGCAAAAAAGGGAATTCGATCAATCCTCAAAGTAGCTTTTAGGCGCATTTAAAGTATCCTTATAAAACCCATACTTCCTCATTTCCTGAGCAATTTCTACAGGACTTAAATACATATCCCCTTTTTCCGCTTCAATTTCCTCGAGTGTATTGCCAAAAGCTTTTCTGACAAAAAAAGCAAAATCATAAAGCTGGTAGCCGAGCCCATGTGCCACCGCTCTTTTATCGGTTTCCCGCTCAAAAACCGTAGCAAAAGCTTCATTGTATTGGTATTGGTAAGCCAGTTTGGCTAAATACAGTGAGTTTTTGTCTAGGTAAAACACCACATGCGCCAACTCGTGCCCAATGATCCCAACTTGTTCGTTGAAAGGTGCTTTTGACAAAAGAATTGGGTCATTTTCTCTGCCCGTATCATTGCTGATTACGACCAGGTACTTGCGTTTTACCCAAGGCAACAAAACGGTGACGGGATCGGGCCGGGCCGACAATTGGATAAAGGCTGGTTGTACCAAAAAATCGATGGGTACCTTTTTCAGTTCTGGATAATGCGATAGGGCCAAGAGGCATTGGAGTTCAAAACCGGGTGCCAGCTTTTTGTTCTCTCCCCAGGTTTTTAACAAGGAATAATATTCACTGGAATCCGCCGGACGAACATATTTTTTCAGCACTTTGATGGATTGTTGATCTGCTTCGCTGAGTGTAATATGCAGGGCATCCCGATCCAAAACCAGGAACAGCAACACCAATAACACGACCCCAAGTAGGCTTAAAAGCAACCATTTGATCAGGCGTCCCAGGATTTTCATGTCATTGGCGTTTTTAAAAAGGGAAGAATTAGACCACTAAATAAGAAAAAAATATGCATGATCATTTAATTTCACCAAGAAAAATTCAACTACTCAAAACAGTTATGTATGACCGAAAACATGTATAGCCCTGCCTTCGTAAAAGAACTATTCAACCGAATGTCAAGTTCTTACGAAAGAGTAAATTACATCACTTCGTTTGGTTTTTCAATCCGTTGGCGAGCCCAGTTTTTAGATCCAATTCAAAAAAGTAACCAGCGAATTGAAACAATCGATTTACTTACCGGAATGGGAGAAACCTGGAAAGCAGTTAGCCGTAAATTTCCAAATGCAAACCTTTCTGCACTTGACTTTTCAGAAGAAATGATCAAACAGGCAAAAACAAAAAGTGAAAAATATTTCAAAAACAAGGTCACTTTAATACAACAAGATGTTTTGCAAAACCAGCTCCCGAGTAACCATTTCGACATCGTAATTTGTGCTTTTGGGCTTAAAACTTTTGACAAGGAACAACTCGAAACCTTGGCCACAGAGACCAAGCGAATTCTAAAAATTGGTGGACAATTTTCATTCATTGAAGTATCGAGGCCAGAGAACAACATATTGAAAGCACTTTACAGCTTTTACCTTGGCCAAATCGTTCCTGTTTTGGGTAAACTTTTGCTTGGCAATCCAACAGAATACAGAATGCTTTGGCGCTATACCGACAAATTTGTAAATGCAAAAACCGCTACTGAAATATTCAAAAGTGTTGGGTTAAAAACAAAATTTCATTCCTATTTTTATGGCTGTGCAACAGGTTTTAGTGGGTATAAATAGCCGTAAGTATTCTTCAATTATTCGGAGGATTCCAAAACTGGAACCCTCCGAAAATCAATTCAATACCTAAACGATCACTTTTTAATAAACTTGATCGATCCCATATTTTTGCCACCAAAAATAAAATTAGCCAGGTAAGTCCCGGCTGGGTAGTTGGCAATGTTCAGATTAAGAGCACCTGCACCGAGGCTGCCTTTGTCAAAATTAAAAGCA
>JAAFHQ010000287.1 GCA_013298445.1 Chitinophagales bacterium
CGTGTTAAAATGTAAATCACTTAGCACTTTGGAGCAGCTAAATGATTACGATAATTTCATAATCGCGCAAAGGTAGACTGAAAATTGTAACTTTTATAGTAGTGGTGGGGAATTATTGGGGTAGGGAGTAATGCCTGATGGTGAAATTATCCAGCCTAGGGGAAAGATCACTACGTGTGGAGACGTGCTAACGCATCATACTATCACGGTGGATATTGTTACTTTCAATGGATGCCGGAAGGAAAACTTGAAGTTATTTGGGAAGAATCGGCATTTGGATGTGGATATTACTTGGACATAGTAATAATGGAAAGAAAAAATGAGTGATGCCCCTTGTCTTTTATGGCAGGGAGGCAACGTGCTTTTTATTTTAGTACTCTCGAATAGTTTAAATTTTGCTGAAAGTTGAAAAAAAATTGAAAAAAAGTTGCTAGGTATTCGAAAATGAAGTAACTTGGTTTAATAATATTTTTGATTTTTAGTTTAAAGACAGCATTTTTATTTAGCCCCTTAAAAAATGGGACTGAAGTGGCGAAGCTTTTAAGAATCATCAATTTATCGTTTAAAATCTCTACTTCCTCATTTAAATTGGATTTTCCCAATCACTTTCTAACATTAAGAATAAGTTTTACTCTCCAATTATGTCATTTTTCTTAATGCATCCTTTGATTTTAGTTTTCCTTCTATGGAATTGATCCTGTATGACCAGGTGATGTGTCTCTTCCATTTCTTCGAATAGCCTGACAAAAGTAAAATCAATGATTCACCATGCACTAGGTCTGCTTTCCTCAGAGTTAGAAGCTTATTTTCAAAATAAACTAGGGGCAAGTACAGAAGCCTATACCGTATTGGGAAATGTAGGTCAAATTGAAAATGAAAATGCAACTGGGCTAGAGGGTAGGCTTATCATTAGCTTAGTAAACATTGAGGAAGAAAGTACGATGAAAAATTACCCAGGCTACACGAAGACTTTGAACGGAACCGTGAGGTACGAAAATCCGCCTGTTCACCTAAATCTTTACCTACTTTTCTGCCCCTTTTTTCAGCCCACACCCGATGGATATAAAGAATCTTTGGCTCGACTTTCTACCGTTATTGAATTTTTCCAAGGCCGACACATTTTCAATTTGAATAATTCGCCCAGCTTTGGAAATGGAACGGGATTGGAAAATCCAGACTTATCAGATATGAAATTGATTTTAAATTTATACACCTTGACTTTCGAACAGATTAATCATTTATGGGGGTCATTAGGTGGCAAACAGGTGCCTTTCGCCATGTACAAAGCTCGGTTGGTGCGTATGGTGGACCGTCGTCAAACTGGTTCTGGTGTGCTAATCGAAGAAATTTCCAACACAATACGAACATCCGAAACACAGGCTCCATAAAATAAAATTTTCGCTTAAACTTAAAGCCCCAAACGCCGCCGTATGGCCGAAATCCTGTTTAAACGTTTATTTGAAGTACGTATCCTGCATGGATATTATCTAGATCATTGGTTCCCGAACCAAAGCGGTGAGCTTGGCTCATTTCACGAATTTAAAGATGAGCCCCAAAGCAGCAGATTGGCCAAGCAAGCATTTGTTTTGGAAAACAAATACAAAGCGCTTAGTAGCATCGGAATTGAACCTACCCACGAGGCCCTTCGTTGGCTTAGTCAGAATAAGATCATATGGCGAAAGACACCAGTTGGTATTTTTGCAGGAATTCAAGTAAGGCGCGAAGGTACAGGTGCCGCCACCCGTTTTTTCCCTCATATGAACCTACCTCTGGAAGGCTCCTGTTCTTTCCTCTTAACACAAAACAATCCTGAGTGGCTAAATGCCGCCAATCATTCTCTGCAACCCACGCTCCCTGGTTATTATTATTTCTCAAATCTACGCGCTGCAGAAGAAGGAAAGCTTTATCCTTCGCTCTCAGTCCAACTTCCTGAATTTGAGGCTGGTCGTACCTGGGAGATGGGGTCACTCATCAGAAGTGGAAATTTAATCAAAGCCGCCCGCCAGACAACTGAAGTCGAATCTTCGTTTGACCCTATTGCAACCATTAGTTCAGGAACATGGCATCAATATGCACACACCAAGGATCGGTTGGCTTTACCCAAAATCTTTAAATACCGTTTCGACAGTTTTTTTCCCGTGGTTAACATTGCTGAATTTACCCTAACAAATATAGGTGGCAATGTAGTAAAAACCATCACTGCACTAAATCCTGTCGGAGCAACCTATTCACTCGATTTTCGATACTTGCCTTTGAATACCTCCGCAGCTGACGAGGGGCGAATGAACCCTCCTACATTGCCAGACGGCTGGTACAATTTGAGTGTCCGCATCAACGGCACCTCATTTGAAACGTATAGAATTTTGTTGAGTTCTGATTTGAAAGAAAGCAGTAAGTCTGTTTGGGGCTTGGTGGAGATTTCCTCTGCTGATACGGCGCCGGACTTTCGATTACTCAAGCCCGACGGCTCCATCAATGTTGAAGCTATCGCAGGTACTGACCCTATGCGATGGCAAGGGCCAGTGTTTGAAATCCGTCTATTGAGCCGTCTGACTTATTGGCGTTATCGTATAGAAAAACTAGTTTCACCAGTACCTGCTGATCCTGATTTCAATTACCAATTCCAAGACCAATATTTTACCACGGCACAGTTGCGGAAGCTTTCACAGGTCCGTGTTCCCATATCCATCAATCTACCTTCGGGTAATACTGCACTACCAAGTCCTACTTCTGCATCCATTCGATACGATTCAGCACTCCGGCAATACTATTCAGAAATTTTTTTATCCACCTTTTAAAACACTAAAAAAACATGAATTATAGAACACCAGGTGTCTACATTGAGGAGATTTCAAAACTCCCACCTTCTATTGCCCAGGTCGAAACAGCCATCCCGGTTTTTATCGGCTATACGGAAAAAGCACTCGATGGCAGAGGGCTTCCTTTACTCAACGAGCCTAAGCGCATTTCTTCCTTACTGGAGTATGAAACCTATTATGGAATGGCGCAGGCGGAAACTACGATAAGCGTTCAAATAATCGAGAGCACGGGAAGGCCCATTAAAGTGCAGGGGGCAATTGGAACTGATCGTTCCAAATATTTAATGTACTATTCCATGCAAATGTTCTTTGCCAATGGTGGAGGCCCTTGCTGGATTGTTTCGGTTGGGGATTATTCTTCCAATACAGTAGGTTTTGCAGAGCTCAATAAAGGACTTGCAACGATTGAAAAGGTTGATGAAATTACCTTGATTGTATTTCCTGATGCACAAAACCTATCCACTGCTGCCGACTATTACAATCTTTATGGAGAAGCACTAGACCTGTGCGAAAAAATGCAGGATCGCTTTACTGTCATGGACGTATGGAACGACCCAGAACTTCTACCAACTGAATGGAAAACCAACATTGAAACATTACGAAATACCATCACCAGCGAAATCAATACCATAAAGTACGGTGCGGTCTATTTTCCCAATGTAGAAACCATCTTGGACTATTATTATGGAGGCGAAGGCACTGGCGATGGCAATGTCACCATAGTACATACAGGGGGAGACGGTACTTACAATGGCACATTGGCTGAATTAAAAAGTAAAAACAACGCCGTGTATAATACGGCCAAGAGCAGAATAAGAGACATTCCGATTATACTACCGCCTTCCCCAGGTATAGTGGGCATTTACGCCAATGTAGATTCTCAAAGAGGGGTGTGGAAAGCACCAGCCAACGTGAATATGGATTTTGTTATAAAACCTGTAACAAAAATCACGGATGAGGACCAGAAGGATTTAAACGTTGACACCAATTTCGGTAAATCCATCAATGCCATACGCTCTTTTACAGGAAGAGGGCCAGCAATCGTTTGGGGTTCCCGAACATTGGCTGGCAACGACAACGAATGGCGCTATGTGCCTGTCCGTCGCTACTTCAACATGGTGGAAGAATCGGTTAAAAAAGCCAGCGTTCAATTTGTTTTCGAACCTAATGACGCCAATACCTGGACAAGAGTGAAATCCATGATCGAAAATTTCCTTTCTCTGCAATGGAGAGCAGGTGCGCTCATGGGAGCATCTACAGAAGAAGCTTACTTCGTAAAAGTGGGGTTGAACGAAACCATGACCGAGTTAGACATTTGGGAAGGACGGATGATTGTAGAAATCGGCATGGCGGTGGTTCGTCCGGCAGAATTCATCATCCTGAAATTCAGCCATAAAATGCTTTCGGAATCCTGATGATCCTGAATCTGATTTTTAAACCTAATAATTTAATCGAAGGATATGAGTACTTCAAATAATCCTGGTTCGAAAAACGGTGCTTCTGGCGACTGCGAGAATTCCAGCGGTATTTTGCTGGATTACAAAAAAAGCCTGAATAGTGAGAAAAAAGATAAACAAGGTACTGCAGAAGCTGCATGTAAGACTAAAGATGGGCAACTAAAGGCCCGCAACAGCAAAGTTTGCATTTTGCTAAAATCGGAAGAAGCCAGTCGATTCTACCGCAACTTAGATTTGTATGCAGCCATAGATGCTACATGTACCATTGAGGGTATCCAAAAAAATGTGGATGAACAAATCAAAAAGAGTGATGATTTGTCCAAAGCCCTTGCTGAAGCAAGTAAATTGATCAAAGGCATCAAAGACAAAGCTGCAGAATTAAAAGCCAAGGCTTGTGACCTGGATACTCAACTCAATGATGACTGTAATAAGGAACAATTGCGAATCCTCAATTGCAATTTCTACGAGCGTTGCGGTTACAAAGAAGGTCTCAACAAGGATAATGCCTTTTTTTTAACAGCAGGCGATTTGATAAAAAATGCTAAAGCCATCAGTACGCAAGCTTCAAAAACTTTCAATGCCTCAGCTGAAATATCAGGGATTCAAACCTTTTCCAATGTAAAGAGCCTAAAAGACATGGCTAAATCCTTAGTTGACACTATCAAGGCCTTTAAAACTGATGTGGATACGAATGTAAAAGATCGGGCAGGGGATGTAGGCAAGGCTCAAGAAGATTTAGCAAAAACGATCAAAGATTTGGCTACTAAAACCTTAGAGGAACACAAAGTAACTGCCAGTTATGAAGGGGTTGCTTTCACGCTTGATTTTGTTTGTAATGATGACCGTTGCAAAGATGTCCCCCCTTTGAATGGTAATCTTTGCGACGATTTCATGAACTGTTTTTGCGACGGTGCCAAGAGTTCACCTCCAAATCAAGGCAAGACCAATTACAATTATTCAACAGAGGATTAGTAGTCGTTCATCATCTTAAAAATTCACTATGGAAATTGTAACAAAACAAAGCGTTCATAAGAATTGCGACTTGGAAAAAACCGACCCATGTGTCGACCAAGGTGTGGACTGCATCTCCAAATGGAAGATCGACAAAGCAGACCAGAAAATCAAACTTGATTCCGCTATTGCCGATGCCGAAGTAGCCAAAAATAACCTTAAACTGGCCGAAGAATGGGAGCAAAGGGTTAAATCCTATTGCGATGGCATTGAAAAAACAGCTGAATTGGCAGATAAAGTTTGCCGGGAAGTGAATACAGTTATCAAACAGTTAGAGAAAATTTGTAAAAATGCTGGTCAGACAGTTACCACCATCAAAATTCTTTTTTGTGAAGTAGAAAAGGTGTTTAAAAACATCAAAAGCGAAGATGTAGAAACACTTACTACTATGATGGAGAACATCATGAAATGCCTAAAGTGTATTACAGATCCTGGTTTGGTTAGGGATAAGGGCATTGTTCTGGCAATTACTGAGTTCGATACAAAATTAAAGGAGCTTGCAGCGCTTCGACTTGAAGCATTGAAAAAAATCCTTGATGTTCTCAAATGTGCCAATTTACTCTATTATTCACTTTGTGAACCAAAATGTGCCGATAGGAAGGGTAACGATGACTGCGATGCACCAGATGATCAATGCCAAGATTATCCATGTGATAGCCTTTTCAGCGAGTTGAAACTCTTACATTACTGTTTTGGCAATTGTGAAAATCCCAAGGATTGTGCAGAAAAACCATGTGGTGACAACAATGCCAATGTTAGGAAGCCCAGTGAACACACCGAGTCCTCTTCAAAAACAAATGATTGCATTAAGGATCTGGACACTTGGTGTTGCACTTTGGCTGATTGTTGTATAGATGAAAAGGTCACTTCCCCGAAATTGGCCATTCCTTGTTTAGCTCCTAGACCCAAATTCCCATTGTGGGAGGATGATTTTTATACACAAACAAAAATCCAATACGAGTGCGCCAAACAAGACAAGGAAAAAATAAAATGTATTCTAGACAAAGCCAAATCAGAAAAGGATGGTCTCCAATCCTGTTATGATAGCTTAGTAGAAGCCATTAAAGCTGCAGAGGCTGCCAAAAACGTAAAGTAACTGAAAAGCTACAGAATTATTTTTCCAAATGCCTGATTCTAGTTAGGTCATTTTATTACCAATTCAACAACTTTTAAAACTTTCATACCATGGCCAGAGAAGGATATCCCCTGCCCAAATTTCACTTCCAGGTTGATTATTTCGGATTCGAGTTCGGATTTACTGAAGTCAGTGGATTGGATTTCGAAACCGAAGTCATCGAGTATCGTGAAGGCAATGCTCCTGCGTACCATAAAATGAAGCAGCCAGGTCTTACCAAATACAGCAATATTACCCTTAAAAGAGGCATCTTTAAAGGGGACAACAGGAATTTCGACCATTGGAAAAAAACGTTCTTTTTTCAAGAAGGAAAAGAGAAATTCCGGGGTGATTGCACCATCTCTATGCTTGATGAAGAGCACAAACCTATCTTCGTATGGAAGGCGGTAAAAGCTTGGCCGTCCAAAATTCAGTCCACCGATTTGAAAGCGGATGGCAATGAAGTAGCCATCGAAACAATGGAGCTGGTACACGAAGGATTGGTTCAGGAACCCAAATAAATAAACCATGGCTGAGTATAAATGGCAACACGTCAATTTCCATTTTGCTGTTTCATTCAGTGGCCTCGGCAAAGACCACATCGATGCTGGGTTCCAATCTGTAACGGGGCTTGATGTCCAAATACAAACTGAAACCATCAAAGAAGGTGGTGAAAATGGCTTTGAACATGTGATTCCTGGCCGTCGGAAATATGCTGATCTTGTGCTAAAAAGGGGTAAGTTGACAGGAAAAGAAGGGTCTTTAATTTTCGATTGGTGCAAAGATGCCTTCGAAAAAGGGGTCGTTCGCCCAATTAACCTGGATGTCATCCTGCTCAATGATGACCATAAACCGTTGATGAAATGGAACGTCATCCATGCATGGCCAAAAAATTGGAAAACCAACGAGTTTAATGCTGAAAGAGGTGAAGTTTTGATTGAAACCCTTGAATTGGCTTACAACCGATTTGATTTTACCACCTTGTAAAACACCAGCTATGCCTTTAGAAATCAGGGAGCTTGTCATCAAAACAAACGTGGTA
>JAAFHQ010000288.1 GCA_013298445.1 Chitinophagales bacterium
TAGGTAGTCCCCATTTCTGGATTTTCCTGAATTTTTGTTTACATTGCATGTGAATACGCGTGTTAGGGATGAAAACCAATCATCCCTACACGTTGTTTTTTTATAGAAAACCACTACTTCGACACATGAATGCAGAAAGCTTTGCAAATCTGCTAAAGGAATACTCGAACCTCTATCAATTGCCGATGGAGGAGCTGCGTACTATGGTGATGCAATACCCTTATTGTCACAATTTACAAGTATTGCTTCAGGAAAAAGCAGAACTCGACCAGCATCCCGACCGCGAAAAAACACTGGCCAAGGCTGCTACTTACGCCATCGACCGCAAACAGTTGTACAAACGACTGAAATTGATGCGGGAAAAAAAGGCAGAGCCCAAAGCCGAAGCCTCCTATCACCTGGGCGAAGACTTTCTGGAACTCAAGGACCTTACTTCCGTACAGGCCGACCTTGAAAAAATTGCGTTGGGTACCTACGAAGACCCTTCGACTACCCAAACGATGGCCATTGAGCCCGAACCCCCTTCCAGCATTGATAGCCCAGCCAGCACTGAACCCGGCCTCAATTCTTCCTGGAACGGCTCCTGGGATGGTGCCAACAACGGCCTGGACGAAGACATCAGTTTGGAAATTGATTCTCTTGACTTTACCCTCAACCCCATCTCCAATCCAGCCCCAAGTGTAGCATCGGATATTGCTGTTGAACTTGAAGCCCCTTTAGATGATGTTTCCGATACGTCTACACCTCCTCCAACTATTGAACCGGAGCCCCTCACGCCCCCGCCCACACCTGCATACTCACGCCCAATCATCCCAACACCTAAAAAGTCCTTCAGCAGTTGGAGCCAAGCTGCACAAAGTGCTTATTTACAAAACTCTATCCAACAATTATTGAAGGAGGAACACCTCGATTCCAAAAAAAATAAGCACATCGATAGTGTTGACAGCAAAAACGAGGTGAGCAAAAAAGCCTGGCAAAGCATTGTGGATGGTGACAGTATGGCCTCCGAAACTTGGGCCCAATTGTTGCTTGCCCAAAAACAATACCACAAAGCGATTGAAGTATATGAACGTTTGATGTTGCTAATTCCAGAAAAAAGTTCTTTCTTTGCAGCTCAAATTGAATCGATCAAAAATAGTTTATCATGACCTTTATTACCATAGTCATCGCACTGGTCAGCTTCGCGTTGATGTTTTTCATTTTGATCCAAAACCCTAAGGGTGGTGGTATCGACTCAACCTTTGGCGGAAGCCAGGCCAACCAATTGTTTGGCGCTTCTGGGTCGACTGAAATTGTGGAAAAGATTACCTGGGGCCTTGCAGCTGCCTTGTTTATCTTGTGTATCGTCGCATCTTTGATGGTAAGCAACATCGGCACTGCTGGCGAACAACTGCTTTCGCAATAATTTTTCGCAATATATTTGCACCCAAACGGGCAATAGTGAAAACTGTTGCCCGTTTTTTGTTAAGGGGCAATAAAAAAATAAGTGCTCATTTTGCCCCACTACTAATAGAAAAGTCAAATCATGCACAATCCTTGGCAAACCCTTTCCATTGAGGAAGTTTACGACAACCCCTGGATCAAAATCACCCACCGTGAAGTCCTCACCCCAGCTGGAACCCCTGGTATTTACGGAGTTGTCCATTTCAAAAACCTGGCAATTGGAATCGTACCCATCGACGAGGAAGGCAATACCTGGCTGGTGGGCCAATACCGTTACACCCTGGATCAATACAGCTGGGAAATCCCCGAAGGTGGCTGCCCCCAGGGTACCGATCCGCTAGAGACGGCCAAACGGGAGCTTAAAGAAGAAACTGGCATGAAAGCCGAGCATTGGGAACAAATCATCGATTTTCATAATTCCAACTCGGTTACGGATGAATACGGCATTGCCTATCTCGCTACTGGCCTGAGCTATGGCGAAGCCGAACCAGAAGAGACCGAAGAGTTGCAAGTCAAAAAAATACCGCTGGACGAAGCAATCGAGATGGTTTTGCAGGGAGAAATCACCGATGCCTTGTCGATAATGGCGCTGATGAAAGTGCACATCATGAGGCTGGCAAAAGAAATTTAAGCCTGCACTTTTAAGAATAGCACTTAACTCTTCAAGTTTGTTTTTACTTTTAAGCCCATGATTGCATGGCAAAAAATACGTGGCTACTTGCGGGGCACCTTGCAGCACCTGTTCATTGGAGGCATTATTGTCTTCATCAGCATTTTGTTTCCTACCCATACCCGGTTCAAATACAGCTATGAGCAAGGTCAAATTTGGAATTACGAAGATTTGTCGGCCCCTTTTGATTTTGCCATTAAAAAACCAGATCGCCTGCTCAAGGCTGAAATGGATTCCATCCTTGCAGATTTTTCGCCCTTTTACCGCATGGATGATAGTATAGGTGTACGTTCCCTGCGCAAATTTGATGAACGTTTTGACGATCAGTTCAAGAATCTTGAAAAAAGTCAATTCCTTGATGTGCGGCGCGCCCCGGAGCTTTACCGCAAATTTGGCGAAAAATTCCTGCAAAATAAGTACCAACGAGGGGTAGTTGACCTGGATCCCAGTCACCAACGGGAAGACAGAAACTTTGTCATTCATTTACTGCTTGGTGGCACCTTTGAAGAGAGAACCCTGAGTAATTTGTTCACCCCGGACAAAATAAACCAGGCTATTTCCGACACTTTACAAAACTGCGGCCTACCCAATGCTGATTTTTTGTATGCCCTACTGGTTGAGTGTTTGGAGCCAAATGTAACTTATGACAAACTCAATTCCGAACTGGCGCGCAAAGAGATGTTGAGTGGCGTAGCCAAACACAGCGGCATGGTGCGCAAAGGGGAATTGATTGTACCCCGCTTTGGAGTGATCAGTGAACCCGTTCAACTGAAGCTGGAGAGTTTAAAAGAGCATTTTGAAATTGAAATTGCCCAACGCAGTTGGGGAATTTATTTGGGATATTTTTTACTGACGGCACTGGTCATTGGTTTATTTGCAGCCTTCTTGTACCTATACTGTCGTCCTTTGTTCGACAACTGGTATGAGCTGACTTTTTTGCTGGCCTGGTTTCCGGTGTTTGCCTACATGGTGTACATCATTACCCGCATTGATGCGTTGAGCGTTTACATCATTCCTTTTGGCATCGTACCTATTTTGGTCAAAACCTTTTACGACAAATGGCTGGCCTTGTTCACCCATTCGATGATCGTATTGTTGGCTACTTTTTTGTCTTCCTCTGGTTTTGAATTTGCCTTCTTACAAACCTTGGTTGGGGTGGTTATTTTATTGACCAATGTGGATACCCGCGATTGGAACCAGTATTTTTTCACCATTTTATACATCTTTTTGGCCTACTGCGTGGGTTATTTAGGCTTGAGTTTGGTACAACAAGGCAGCTTTAAAGGCATCGACCTGGCCATGTTCAACTGGATTTTTTTAAGCACCTTTTTAACCCTCCTCGCAAATCCCTTGATTCCACTGCTGGAGCGGATGTTTGGGTACACCTCATCCATGGGTTTGGCAGAATTGTCCGACCTCAACCGTCCATTGTTGCAAGAATTGGCCATCAAGGCTCCTGGCACTTTGCAACATTCTTTGCAGGTTGCCAATTTGGCTGAAGCAGCCGCCCGCCGCATTGGTGCCAACCATTTATTGGTGCGCGTAGCTGCTTTGTACCACGACATTGGCAAAATCAACCAACCTGAATATTTTATTGAAAACCAGGGAGGGGTCAATCCGCACGACCAACTGCCCTATCGCGAAAGTGCACGAATCATCATTGCACACGTAACCCAGGGTGTAGAACTCGCCAAACAATACCGCTTGCCCAAGCTCCTGAACGAATTCATTCTGACACATCATGGAACCACCCTGGTGGAATATTTTTACCGCAAGGAGCAAGATGCCTTCCCTGGCGAAGTGATCAATGAAGCCGATTTCTGTTACCCTGGCCCTAAACCGCGTACCAAAGAAGAAAGTATCCTGATGCTGGCAGATTCGATCGAAGCCGCGGCCAAAGCCAGTCTAAAAAACCCTGCTCCCGGGGATATCCAGGCCCTGGTTGAGCGCATCATTGCGAGCAAATTGAGTAAAAAGCAATTGGAAGATTCTGCCCTGACTTTTAACGATCTGGAAAAATGCAAGGCTGTCTTTTTGCAAATTTTGCGCTCGGTATACCACGCAAGAATTGAATACCCCGCCGAAAAATAAGGCGCTCCCGGTAAAGTAAAAAAAGCTGGATTTATTCCCTACAGAATATTACCTTTGCGCGACATTTCTGAAAGGGTATGGAGCAAGTGATTTTTAAGGATTTGGGGTGCATGAGTTATCAGAAAGCTTGGGACTTTCAAACCCAATTGCACCAGGAAATTGTGGAGCAAAAGTTGGCGCTACGCAAGGCCAATCAAACGCTTCCAGCATCCAGTTCCGGCTTGCATTACCTCCTCTTTTGTGAACACCCTCCGGTGTACACACTGGGCAAAAGTGGTTCCATCGATAACTTATTACTGGACAATGAAGCCCTGGCGCAAGCCGGTTTTGAATTTTTCAAAATCAACCGTGGTGGCGACATTACTTACCACGGCCCCGGCCAAATTGTTGGCTACCCCATTTTTGATCTTGATCGTTTTTTTACGGATGTACACCGCTATGTGCGCTTTTTGGAAGAGGCAGTTATACTCACCCTGGCAGATTATGGCATTTATGGCACAAGGGTAGAAAAATATACCGGGGTTTGGTTAGAAGCAACTGAAGATAAACCCCTGCGTAAAATATGCGCCATTGGCGTGCACCTGAGTCGTTGGGTCACCATGCATGGTTTTGCTTTCAATATCAACACCAACCTGGGCCACTTCAACAACATCATCGCCTGTGGCATCACGGACGAAGACAAAACGGTGACCTCCTTGGCAAAAGAGTTAGGTCGGGAAATGGACATTGAGGAAGTAAAATCGCGCCTTAAAAATCATTTTGCCCACCTGTTTGGTTTTACATTTGCTATTCCCGTAAACGCGACTGAATGAAAAAAGACATTTTAATTCCCAAAGTAGAGGACCTGGCCATAGCTATCATTCCGGGAGCGGAAGATGACCTATGGGATGTATATTTGTTGAATTTAAAAGCCTCCCCTTTATCCACAGTTTTGATCAATTCAACTGGTTACGGTGAAATTGAAGGCGAAAAAGTTAAAACCACCACACTGCGCCACTTTTTTGAAGAAATCCCCCCTCAATCCTATACGCTTATTGAACCCATCCAGGACAAGTTGTTTTCCTTGGCCAATGAATACTGGGTTAGTTTTGTTGTCGATGAACTGATGTACGACAAAAAGTATGTTTTTGTTCATGGGAGTATATCTAAAGACCATTTTACTACCGTACCTTTTCTAGATAAAAAAGGAGTAATGATTCGGTAACACGAGTCATCCCAAAACACCAAAAATAATGCAAGCCATAGAGCCCAAACGTGTTACTGAATCCCGTTCGGTAATGACCGAAATGGTTATGCCCAACGATGCCAACCCCATGGGTAACCTAATGGGTGGCAATTTGTTGCGTTGGATGGACATCGCCAGCGCCATTTGTGCCGGGAAACACTGCGAAAGACACGTGGTGACTGCTTCCGTTGACCATGTTTCTTTTCAACGCCCAATCAAAGTTGGGGATGTGGTTACCTTAGAAGCAACTGTTACCCGGGCTTTCAATAGTTCACTTGAAGTGTATGTGGAAGTTTTTGCAGCAGACATCAAGGGCCAAAATGCCCGTAGGTGTAACCATGCCTATTACACCTTTGTTGCACTAGATGACGCCAACGGCAGCCCCATCGGAGTTCCTCCAGTGATCCCACTCACCGAAATTGAACAGCAACGTTATGATAGTGCTCCCCGCCGACGGGAAGTTCGCCTGATTTTAAGTGGTCGGATGAAAGCGGAAGATGCGACCGATTTAAAGGATTTTTTTAAGCAATTTTCATCAAAATAATATACCTATACCAAATGTAATCCCAACACCCATGACACAGCTCTATCGTTTTTGCACTAATTTTTTGACATTTGTCCTCTGCAGTCTTTTTTGCGCTTGTAACCAATCACCCCAAAATACCGAAGAAAAAGAAGCCTTTGTGGTTGGGGTAAAACACGCTCCAGCCGATCACTTTTTTTTACAAAGAGCCTTTCCTGAGACCCATTTTTCCGATCGTGCCTACGCTGCTGCCTTGGACGAAGCTAGAGCGCAGTTGAATTTGAGAAGCGCCCCGCCAGTGGGTTTTAGCGAAGCCTGGAATGCCAAAGGCCCGGGGAATATCGGTGCCAGAGTCAATGCCATCGCCGTTCATCCCGGCAACGAACAAATCATCTATGTGGGTTTTTCAGGTGGAGGTTTGTACAAGACAACCAACGGCGGTCGCTCCTGGTTTCCCATTTTTGACGACCGAGCCTACCTGGCCATCGGTGCCATAGCGATCGACCCCAGCAATCCGGAAACCATTTATGTTGGCACAGGTGATCCCAACATTACGGGCTACCCTTTTTTGGGTGATGGATTGTACCGATCCATCAATGGCGGACAAAGCTGGACCAGAATTGGGCTTGAAGATACCCGCATCATCTCCAAAATTGTCATAGACCCCAGCAACCCCCAACGCATCCACGTGGGTACGATGGGGCTCCCCTTTGAGCGCAACCGCCAGCGAGGCCTGTACACCAGCACCGATTCTGGCAAAACCTGGCAACAAACTTTGTTCGTCAGCGAACAAGCAGGGATCATTGATCTGGTGATTGATCCCCGCAAACCCAATGTATTGTACGCGTCTTCCTGGACCCGCATCCGCAACAACCAGGAGTCAATCATTGCCGGCCCGGATTCGGGTATTTTTAAAAGCACGGACAGTGGCAAAACTTGGAGAAAACTCTCCGGGGGTGGTTTACCAACTGAGCCCATGGGGCGCATTGGATTGTGTTTTTATTCAGGTAGCCCCGATCTCCTTTTTGCGGTTTACGTGGATGTCAATTCCAATTTGAAAAACATCTACCGCAGTGCCGACGCAGGCAGCACCTGGGAGGCCTTGATTGTTAGTGGGCAATCTAACCTCCCGAGCTCCGTGATGGGCGGCCTGGGCTGGTATTTTGGTAAAATTGAAGTCAACCCCAAAAACCCCGCTGAACTTTATTTGTTGAGCATTTCGCTTTGGAAAAGTAGCGACGGCGGAAAAATGTGGGAAGCCATTGGGGAAAGTGAAATTCATTCCGATAAACACGATTTGGTATTTACACCTTCCGGAAATGTCATTGTAGGCAGCGATGGCGGCCTGAATCAAAGCAATGATGGGGGCAAAACCTGGACCGACATCGAGTCCATCCCAACCACCCAATTTTACCGCATCGACTACAATCCGCATTTTCCCAATCGTTACTACGGTGGCGCCCAGGATCATGG
>JAAFHQ010000289.1 GCA_013298445.1 Chitinophagales bacterium
CGATAATCACCTGTGGCGATACCATTGATTTCAAATTTTCCTTTGTCATCAGAGGTTGTTCCATCAACCGGTGTAGTTGAATTCTTCAGGTACAAAGCAACTGTAGCAAATTCTACAGGTTGTTTGCTTAAAGAATCGATTACCACGCCGAGGATTTTGTTGTTGCCTTTAGGAGCAGTGTTCAGCGCAGGTGCTTCGGTGCTAGGCATTGGAGGGCGGTTGCCGCTAGGAGGTGTTTGTTGGCCTGTGGCCGTCACTGTCCAAAGTAGAGCTACGAACAGCGGTAAAAATGTGCTTATATTTTTCATTTTGTGCCGGTTTGCAATCCGATTTTTTAGATTGCCTGATTTCATGACACAAAGTAACGGCGAAATAAACTGCGGCGTTGAAGCATTCGATGATTCGGCTACTTCTTTCGGCAGGACGGAAAGATGATCGACAAAAGGGCTCAGATTAAATGTGAAATAGCATTTTTATCCTACAACTCGGCAAAAATTGCCTACCGTTTGCTCATTCGATTGCCTGAGATGAGGCGCTGTTGCCTGGATTTGAAGCGCAATACGTCTTCTTCTCGCTTGGCAGCGTGCTTTGTTGCTCGTCCTTGTACTCGCGCGCGCCATTTTTTCCAGTTGTTTGGGTGCATTTCGAATTTCATTAGTTCGATGACTTCTTTTTCACTCAAACCAAATTGGGCCGTAATGGCATCGAAAGGGGTACGGTCTTCCCAGGCCATTTCGATGATCCGGTCGATATCAGCGCTTTGCAGTTGATATTTTTCAATGATTTTCATACCTTAAATTCAGCGAAGTAATTGTGTGGTTTTATAACTTTCTGCCCCCAAGAAGGTTTACATTCTAAGGAAATAAAATATTGAAAGATGATTTCGAAAAAAATTGAAGCGGCACTGAACGAACAAATTGGGCTGGAAGGCTATGCCTCCTTTTTGTACCTGGCAATGGCTTCATGGTGCGACAGAGAAGGTTTGGAAGGTTGTGCCCAGTTTATGCATCGCCAATCTGACGAAGAGCGAGCCCACATGCTGCGGATTTATAGTTATTTGAGTGAAACGGATGGTTTTGCGCTCACTCCAGCCATTGCACAAGCACCGCATGAGTTTGAGTCGGTTCAGGCCATGTTCGAAAAAGTATACGCGCATGAACAAAAAGTGACCCAGTCCATCAACGATTTAGTTAATTTGAGCTATGCAGAAAAAGACCCATCTACGCTCAATTTTTTGCAGTGGTATGTAGCTGAACAACGGGAAGAAGAGGCGCTGATGCGCACTATTCTGAATAAAATCCGCTTGATTGGGGATGGGCCGCAAAGTTTGTACTACATTGACAAAGAGGTGGATAAATTCAACAAAGCAGCCTTGGCGGCGGAGACGACGGAGCAAGAGCAATAAGCACATTGAATTTTTCTGATTGCTTCAAAAGCGACATTTTATTAGCACAAAGGACACAAAGGGGGCACAAAGAACACAAAGCGAAGCGCTGTCAACGTCTAACTTTGTGTCCTTTGTGCCCCCTTTGTGTCCTTTGTGCTGAAAAACGTCGCTTTGGTACCTTTTTGAAAAGCTGAGATGATGGACTGTTTGAGGTGAAAATTTCACTTTTATCTCAACCCCAAATTGAGTTTAATTTCCTTAGCCCCCTGAGTCAAAACCACGGTGTAATCGCCATAATCTGACAAAAATCTCAATTGCTGTGGGCCAGCCGTGAACACCTTTTTCTCCGCCAATACCTGCGTTTGGCCAGTTTTGTTGTGGGTGAGGCTTACACTCACTGCTTCAGTACCTGCTGTATAAAAATCCAAAATGTACTTTCCTTCATCCGCGTGTTTCATGATGTGGACCGTGCCGGATCGCACCTCCGGGGTGTACATGTAAAAACCTGTTGGGTAATCAGGCCGTTTGATGCCCATTTTGGGCAGTGCAGTTTGGATTTCTGGAATCTTTGCCCCCATTTTCCAAATCAACCCTGAACGGTAATTTTCAATCATGATCACAATCGGCCCTTGGTCGATCGCCAGGTATTGGTTGGAATACCAGTTTTCTTTGGCATTGTAGGCATCGTAAAAGCCTAGTTCTCCAAAAAGCCGATTGCCTTGCTGGCGATACAAATAAATCATGGCCTGATAAGAATAATAAGGCGTATAGGGAAAAGAGGAGAGTGCTGCGGAGGGCGTGATGGTGCCATTGTCTTCGGTAGGCTGGTGGGCACCGTAAAATTCGTGGTTGTCGCTGGCGGTTAAACCCCAGTTGCGCTCGGAATAACCATATGCTTTGGGTGCCCGCTCGATACAATGTGCCCGGTTGATCATGGTTTGGTTCAGGTTGAGCGTCCAATAGTTGGTATGTTCGTCTTCCATCCAACGCGGATCCAGACTCAGGTAGGAGTAGTGGGCAAAAAAGAGTGGGCCGCCCCAGTCAAATCCCAGGGGCAAGGTATAGCCCAAATATTCTTTACCATTGATGAAATGGCTGGCTTCCTTTTTTTTCCAGGTATCGTCGTACACCTGACGGGTAATCGGGTGAGTAGGAGAGGCCATGGCCAGGATGTAGGTGATGAAACACTCGTTGTAGCCTCCAATGGCGTGGTTCATTTTCCAAGCATGATTGGCACTCCAGTGCCAGAGCAGGAGGCCATCGTGAACGTACCAATCCCATTCTACACTTCGCCAAAGGCTGTTGATGCGGTTGCGCAGCTCGATTTCGGCTTTGGTATTTTGATCAAAATAGGAGCGTGCCACCAGCAATCCATTGACCAAATATGCTGTTTCAACCAAATCGCCTCCATCGTCATAACGGCTAAAAGGAACCGCTTTGCCCGTGTTTCCATCGAGCCAGTGCGACCAGGCCCCATGAAACCGTTCTGCCTTTTCCAAAAAGCGGGTGATTTTTAACATGCGCTCTACCGCCTGGTTGCGGCTGATCCAGCCCCGGTAAGTACCTACTACAATGGCCATGATGCCAAAGCCACTGCCCCCGCTGGTGACTACATTCGGAGTGGCGTTGCGCTCGGGAGCCAAGCCGGAAACCGGATGGGCAAAATCCCAGAAATACTTGAAGGTTTGGCGTTGAACGGTACCGATGTACTCACTGGCTTCGGTGGGTGGAAGTTGTGGTGCCAGGGCCTGGGCCTGAGCAAAATGTACCACGCAGCAAAACAGCAGCGTGCTGATGCAGGTTCTCATGTTAGACTTGGTTTATGGAGGCTAAAGTAGGTTTTTTGGGATAAAAAATGGATTAAAGTTTTACCTGGCTATTCTGCCTTGATGAACTTCAAAACAGCCCCCGAATTCTCGTCTATTTTTTGCAAACGCAACAAATACAAGCCATTGGCCAGCGTTTCTGTGTTGAATTCATTTTCGGCATTCAACCACCTTTTTTCAGCATGAATCACTTTTCCTGTGCTGTTGATCCAGGTCAAGTGGTATTGCCCGGTCAAAGCCTTGGGGAGTTTTAGATGGAGCTCCCTGCTACTGGGATTGGGGTAATACTGGACTTGTTGGGAAAAATCAAACTGCCGAACTGCCGTGCTGACCTGTACCGTATGGCAACCGGAAGTATACACACAGGTATCGGTATACAAACGAACGGCGTAACGACCATTGCTTTCGGGCAAAAAGAAAGGGCTGGACAGTGGGGAAACTACTTTTTGCGTAGCGCAATCCAGCCATTCATACTTTCGGATGTTGTTGGTAATGGAGGCGCTCAACAAAAGGCCACCTTGTTTTACCGTAGTATCAACGGGTTCCAAATCCAGCCGAAGGGTGACCACTGAATCACACCCAGCCCGGGAACGGAAGGTCTCGATATAGGTTCCGGTACGCGTCAGCACTTGTTTCCCAAAACGAATAACCCTGCCCTCACAAGCCTGTTGACTTACCTGCATTTGATAGCGGGGATGACTGGTGACCTGGATGTACAGGGTAGAATCACAGGAATTGCGGTCGCGCAAGGCAATCGGGTACATTCCCGTTTGGTGAAACTTCAGCCGCCCCAACCGAAAGGTATCACCTGCGCACAGCGAAACTGGAAAGGTATCACGCTGGATGGGATAATGGATGATTTTGACCACCAAAATCGAATCACAACCATTGCGGGTATTGAATCGAATGGGGTAAGCACCTTCCTTGTACAGTTTGAGTTGCCCAAACCGGAATGTATCCCCCACACAAATCGAAGTTCGCATGGTATCGCGATAAGTGGGCAGTACACTGAGTTGTAACTGGATGGTGGAGTCACAGCCTTGGGCACTTTTGAGGACCTTGGTAAAAGACCCCGCTTTGGTGTAGAGGGTGGATCCAATTTGATAACTGCTACCCTGACAAATACTCGCCCGTACACTTTGCTGGAAAACGGGGTTTACTTTTAGGTGTAGTTCAAAAGCGACTGGGCAATCACCCGCACTACGCAATGTATCCAAATAAATACCCGGATTGCGTAAACTTCTGTTGTCAAAGGAATAACTCTGACCCTGACAAATAGCTGCATTGATGAGCTTACTTTCAAAAGAGGCCATTTCGAGATCCAGGCGTACAATCGAATCACAACCCGTGAGGCGGGAGCTCAAGGTGTCAAAATAGATGCCTGGCTGACTCAATCGACGTGCTCCAAAAAGATAAGTGTCTCCGTTACAAATCACCTCTGATAGGATAAATCGAATCCGGGAACGCAGTTTCAGGTTTAGGTTGATGATGGAATCACAGCCTTCTTGGGTTTTTAGGCTAATGAGGTAAGTACCAGCCCGGGCGATTTTTTCTGATCCAATTTTTAAGGTGTCTCCTTCACATATTTCCCGGCTGAGGTTGATTTCCTGACGAGGCAGAATGCGCAAATCCAGGAGCACTGTAGAATCGCAACGCCTTTGATTGGGTGGGAAAGTATAACGATATAGCCCAGGGGTGTTTATCCGTAAAGGCCCCAATTGGCGGGTTTGACCCTGGCAAATTCGTTCGTTGACCCTGGTCAAAAAAGTATCACGCACCTGTAGTTTTAATTCAATCAGCGAGTCACAGCGCAAACTGGTAGGGCCATAATTGTAAAAATAAGCTCCACTGGTACTGGCAACCAGGGTGTTGTTCCCAACTTTTACTTTTTCCCCTTTGCAAACTACCGCATTTATGTGAGTACGGAAGGTATCCAACATTTGAATGTCGTATTGTACCACAGAGTCGCAGCCATTTCTGGAATTATAGCGCAAGGTGGCCAGGGTGGGGTAGTAGTATTGTTCGGTGCCCAATCGCATGGTGTCGCCCATACATAAGGGCACCCTCACTCGTTGGGTGTAGATGGGCAAAAGGAATAAATTGAGTTTTACGATGGAATCACAACGTCGTTTATTGGCTGGAAAAACGATAGTATAGGTTCCAGCACTCGAAAATTGTTGAGTGCCGATCACAATTTGTTCGCCCTGACAAAGGGTATCAAAACGTTCGGTCCTAAAGCGGGGACGTAACCATAAATTAATGATGATTGCGGTATCACGGGTAGGTTTCAGCGGGGGCTTGTTGTAACGGTATTTTCCGGTCTGGGTATAAATTCGGCCGTAAAGTTTTAAAGTATCGCCCTGACATAAGGTATCGTAACGTTGTACCAAAACGGTATCCGCCAGAGCGTTGGCCGTTTTGGCAAACCCCAAGGAGACAAACCCTAAAAAAAATGTTAGTAGTAATAATCGGTTCATGGGTTATTAGTTTGTTTCACTTGCGGTGCCAAAGTTAAGTAAAATATAAAAACGAAAGTTTTAGCTACTTACTTACTATTTTCGCGGCAAACAAACGTTGAGCGAATGATGGTACGACTAATCCGCATTTTGGGAATTCTTTGGGTCGTTTTGTACAGTTGTGCAACCCCTCAACCCCCGCTTGGTGGACCCAAGGACGAAACACCTCCCCGAATCGATACCCCTCGTAGTACGCCCAACTATCAGGTGAATTTTAAAAAACAGCCCATCGAGATAGTTTTTAACGAATGGATTCAGCAGCCTCAGGATGTCGCCAAACAGGTGGTAGTTTCCCCACCCATTCGCTACATGGGAACCTTGTTGAAATTGAAAGGGAAAGTGCTAGTCATCGAATTTGACGACCGGGAAGAATTGCAGGAAAATGTGACCTATACCATCAACCTAGGTGAAGCCATTAAAGACCTCAGCGAAGGCAATGCGGCCAAAGACTTACGCTTTGTGTTTTCAACCGGACCTATTCTGGATTCACTGGGGATGCAAGGCGAAGTTCGCGATTTTATCACTCAAAAGCCGCTTGAGAACATTCTGGTGATGGTGTACAGCAAGCTCAATGATTCGATAGTTAAAAAAGAACGCCCGCTGTATTTTGGCAAAACCAATAAGGAAGGCAGATTCAGCATCAAAAACATGCGTGAGGGCGAGTTTAAAGTATTTGCCCTTGAAGATGCCAACCAACCTTACCTATACGATGCGGCTAATGAAAAAATCGCTTTTGCCGACTCACTGGTTCGTACAGGGATAGATACCAACTCCCGGATTAGCTTGCGGATTTTTTCAGAAACCCCAATCTTACGCTTGCTCAATACCGATGCCAAACGTTATGGCCTGGTGAATTTGCAATTCAACCAGCCTCCGAAAGATGTCCAAATTGCTGCGGCAACGCCTGGTTTTCAATTGCGTACGGAAATTATACGGGACACGCTTAAAGTGTGGTACGCTGGTACAAGTACTGGGGCCAACTGGTCGCTCGATGTACGCAAAGACAGTACCTTCAAAGATACCCTGCGCATCAAAACCTTTGCCCCCGAAACCTACCTGCGTACTGCAAAACTCACTTTGCAAAATGCAGATCTGAAAGAATTTCAAAAGCTGAATCCCGAAAAGCCACTAATCCTTACGTTTAACCACCCTTTGATCAGTTTCGACATCAGCAAATTGATAGTGGTGGAAGACAGTGTGCGGCAGATCAGCCCATCGATGATCGAAATTGACAGCCTCAATTCCCGTAAATTGATCCTGCAATACCGCTGGGCCGAGTCCAGCAAATATCAATTGCGTTTTGCCCCGGGAGCCGTACGCGATATTTATGCCCTGGGTTTTCGGGATACGGTGCGGTACAATTTCCAGGCCATGCCGCGCAAAAACTACGGCAACATCGACCTCAAAGTTGAAAACCTGGACTCCACCCGCCACTATGTGATGGAGCTGATGTTGGGCGAAAACACAGAACCTGTGCAACGCGAACGGATTGACCTGAAAACCAAAGCCCGCTTTATTTACAAAGTAATGGAGCCCTCAGCGTATAAAGTTCGCCTTTTTGAAGACCTCAATCGCAACGGAGAATGGGATACCGGCAACTATTTTAAACGCCAGCAGCCTGAACCCATCTTCATTCGTGACCTGGAAGCTTTGCGCCCCAACTGGGACCT
>JAAFHQ010000029.1 GCA_013298445.1 Chitinophagales bacterium
AGTGGGACGACTTTGCGGTAAACCTGCTGCCAGGTATTGCTGGCTGCGCCATTTTTGGTATTGAAATAACGAACCTTTAGGGTGCTCGTGTTGCTAATCGTGATGGGTGCCTGATAGGTTTTGGCGTTGAGGCTTGGTTCGGTGCCATCCAGGGTATAGCGCATGCTCAGGCCTGCCTGGGGCTGCTTGAGTTCAATCGTTTTGGTGGTCAAAAAAATGGCCCGTTCTTCTACCGCCGGACTGGGCGGCGTAAAATCAATGGTGATCGGCAAGGTGCCTTCCAAACGGTAGGGTGCTTCCATAAAGGCAGAAGGCAAGTTCATTTGCCAGTCCAATTCTAGTGGTGCCGCTTTTTCAAAAAGCGTATTGCCAGCGATAGTCAGCTCAAAATTGACTTGGTGGCTGCTTTGGGGCGCAATCTTAAACTTGAACTTGCTTTGATTGGGGCTCAGTTGGTGGTGGTGGTAGAGCTGAGCGTCGAATTGTAGGGTGTCTTTGCCACTGTTTTGGATGTTCAGCAATACCTGCGCCCGGCGTGCATCGATCTTGAGCAGTTGTGGTTTAAAATTGACGGCGTCCAGCATGGCTTTGGCTTTGGCCAGGCCAGCATCGTCCACAATGTCGTCGTTGTGGATGCCGCTCAGGGCCAGGTTGACCAGTTCAGGACCTTCATCCGTAAAAGTAACCCAGGTGACGTGATCAAATTCCTGAAAGCGGGGCCCACGCAATTGGCTGCCACCACCCGTGGATGCGAGGATATAATAATTGCGGTTGTTGCGCTGGGTTTTGAGGTATTGGTGGTTGTGCCCGGCCAATACCGTGTATGGGCGGGATTGTAGTGCCGCTTCAATTTCACTAAAGCCATTAAAATCTTTGTAATTCCACACCGGGTGGTGCATGTACAACATCGTCCAGCGCACATTGGGATTGTCGGCAATGGCTTTTTTGACGTAGTCAATTTGGCTGCGGCTGATACTCAGGCCGTCGCCATCGTTGGAATCCATCGCAATGAACAGCACCCCTTTGTACACAAAATGGTACCATGCTTTGCCATAACGCTCCAGCCAAACCTTGCGCATCACTTCATTGGAAATGTCGTGGTTTCCCGGCAGGGCAAAAAAGCGCATCTTCAATTTATCCAAAATTCCATCCCATTCGGCCCACTGGCGGTCAATTTCCTTTTGGTCTTTGGTATAACCTTCGATCAGGTCGCCTACACACATCACAAACTCTGGATGCAACTTATTGAGTTTTTCTACTGCTTTTTCAAAAACCCCATTGCGGTGCCCGCCCGTGCGGTCGGTGACGATGGCAAACTGGAAGTTTTCAGGATTGTTTTCAAAAGGGCGTTTGGTCCAGGGGTTGATGGTTGTGGAGTCAACAATGAAAATCGGTTTCTGGGAAAACCCAAATTCAAGGTTGAAAACGGTACAAATGAGGACCAAAAAGAAAGGGAGACGTTGCATTTTGTAGTAGTTTATTGGAAAAGCGCTTGCTTTCCTTGCAAAGAAACACCTTCAATATAAGCTGAACGTTAATATTGAAGTGGTGCAAGGTTAAAAATACTGAGCCAAAGATAAAACACAAAGGGCTCAGCATCGGTCTTCAACAAACAAAAAAAGCCGTTTCCAGTCATCTGGGAAACGGCTCTTTTAATTCATCTTTCCTTCTACAAGTCTATTTCAAAAGCACCATTTTCTTGGTAGCCGTAAAATCGTCCACTTCCAGCGTATAGTACAACACCCCAGTAGCATTGAAATCACTTGCTTTGAGTACCACCTGATTGGCCCCCTTGGCGTAATCCGCCCGAATGCTTTTGAGCACTCTGCCAGTCACATCACTGATGGTCAAAGTAGCAGCACTGGCCTTGGGCAGGTTGAAGCTGATCAGCGTTTCCCCGTTGAAAGGGTTAGGTGTGTTTTGCTTCAACTCAAAACCATTGGCGAGGGCTTCGGCTTTGCCAAACTGCAGGGCAACACCCAGTTGCTCGTTGTTTTGGCTGTAGGCCTCGGCAGAAACCACCCGGTTCAGGCTCAGGGCACGGCTCAATTGAGCATCAGCTTTTGCACGCAACACCAAAGTGAACAAAGCGCCTTGTTTGAAGTCTCCATTCCAGGAAGTAGTGATCACTCCTTCGTTTTGGAACACCCCAAAATTTTCAGCTTTAGCCAAACCGTAAACGATGTCCAGCAGCTCCACCTTGCTCTTGTCCAGGCTCAGGGCGAACTGGTATCCTTGTACACTCTTCAGGTCAGCTACATTGAAATCAATGCTGTATTCTTGGCCAGCCTTCAGGGCAGCTTCAGCGGCCTGAATGTTCAAGGTACCGGTTGTGCGCACTTCAGCGCTGGCCGCAGCACTCACCGTTGCACTGGCGTTGACATCCCCAATTTTGACGGCGACGAAGTTGGCCGAGGCATTGGCAGCGATGTCGTTGATGCTCACTACCTCAGGGAAGCTAGCAGACCATGGGTTGCTGGCTTGGGGGAAGTTGTAAGCGGCATCGATGAATCTCCAGGAAGTGTTGTTGGTAAAGTGGGTATCGATGTTCAGGATCAACTTGCGCAGGGCAATCAAATCCAAAGTACTGATCGACTTGGAGTTGTTGACGTCGGCAGCGATCATTTTGTATGGACTGTTCAACGCGGTTACGCCAAGGATGTGTTTCTGGATCAACACCAGGTCAAAAGTAGACACCCCATTCAAGTGGTTTTTATCCAATTGTGGAGCAATGGTGAAGTCACCACCTTTCACCAGGTTGATAAAGGAGTACCCACCATTGGCAGTCGTAGTTGTAGTCTGGGAAGCAGAGCCACTCAAGGTGATGCTGGCCCCCTGAAGGTTACCAGCACCTTCGGTAGAGATGGTACCGGCAATGCTCAGGTTACCTGTTGCAGAACCTGGGCATACGCTGCGGTTGTCTTGAACTTCAACATAAGTGACACAGAAGTCATCCTTACCTGCTTCATCCCAGGCATGCAATTCCACCAGCACGATCTTGCCTCTGTCGGCACATGTCAGGTTGATGCCGGTTTGAGTGGATACCACTGGATCGCCTACACGGTTCAGCGAGTACTTGGTAACCAGTTTCAAACCATCTTTGGTTTCTGGGCCTTGACCGTTGCAATCGTAAATCTTGGAAGCAACGAAGTCAGAAGCCCAAACCGCCATCATACCAGCACCTGCGCCGTCAGACATCAGTTCAGTGCTCAAGCCGTTGATACAGATTGGTGCTGGACCTTTGCAGTCTTCAACGGTGAATGGAATGCGGATTGCCACACTGAGGTTGCCACACTCATCACGAACTACTACAATCAGGTCATGCTTGCCTTGTGGCAGGTTAGCAACGTTGATCTCGAACTGGCCGTTGCCAAAATCTTTGGTGCTCCAGCGAGGAGTAGCGTACAGGATCATTTTGCTGGCGTCCAAAGTTTGGCCTGGAGCAATCATCAAGTACTGAGTTTCCAAAGTCACTTTGTCAGAACAGTTGTCCTTACCAGTGATCACCATTTTCAGGTTAGCCAAACAATCGCCACCCTCACGGATGCAGAATTTGCCTGGGTCACCAGTTACAACTGGACGAGTGTCGTCGTATACCTTGATGATCTGGGTATAGATGAAGCTGTGGTAGAATTCACCTGCTACTGAGCAATAAGGCGGGGTGAAGCGGATGTCATCAGCATCCTGGATCAAGTCCTTGGAAATGTAGAACTCTTCGATGCCATTTCTCTTCTTGTTTTCACGGTCACGAACCAATACATAGATTGGGTCTTTGCCATAGTTGCCAAACACATCCCGAGGAATGATCGTGATGTTGGTTTGCAACAGTGGGTCGCCACAACGGTCGTCGTAAGTACACCAGTTGATCACGGAGTAGGTACGGAAGATTTTGTAGCACTCATCGTCAGATGCATCGTAACGTTTGTCGCTTACGTTTACAGCCAAGATGTCACAAGCCAATTCGTCGGTGATAACCGTATCAATGATTGGTGTTTTGCAATCGGTAGACACATCCTTAGGAAAACAGATGTTGTACTCGTGTACTGGATTGATGGTGATGCGCTGCGTACAAGTGATTGCGATTGGGCCTTTCACCGTTTGTTTGGTCAAAGTCCAGGTCCGATCGATGTAGCCTGCGCCACATTTCAAGCTCTTTGCCGTGGTATAGGTGGTATCCAGCGCTCCACAATCGTTGCCAGTCGTGATCGTTACATCCCCAAAGGCGGCAGCAGCAGCTTTTTTATCATCGATCAAAGCCAAGTTTTTGTCATCACAATCAATCGTGATGGCCCAGGGAGCGATACAAGTTGGTGCTACTTTGTCTTCGATCAACAGGTCCATCCAGCAGTAATTTGTGTTGCCGTAGATGTCGCCTCCCCAGAGTTCAACTGTCACTCTTTCGGTCAAATCACAGCAGAAGAATTCCACATAATCCAATAGCGGTGTCATCAATTTTCCACCCTTGAGGATGAATGTTTCTCCAAAATCAGCAATGTCACCATCGCCATTCAGGTCAAAACCATCAGCTTTGGTCACATCTCCATCAGCGGGCAGGGCATCCAATTTGCCGTTGCCATTTGTGTCATAACCTTTGGCAATGAAGCTAGCGGCACAAGCGTCAGGAACATTGCGGCGCACCGCAATCCAGGCCAGTTTGCAGTTGTCCCAGCTGCCTTCGTCGATGTCATCAGCGCTCACTTGTGCATAACCATTGGTGTAGCCATTGGCGTTGCTTAGGCTTACATGCAAGTCATCGTCACACTTCATGACGGGCGCAATCTTGTCCATCACTTCGAAGATGAAACAAGTGGTAGAGGCATTGTAGCAAGCATCAAAAGCGTCAATCACCATCAGGTGCTTGCCTACTGGAAGGCCGATCATCATGCCGTTCATTACAGCATACTCCACTTTATCCCAGCAGATGTCATCTTCTTTGGTGCAATCGCCAAGACGGTATTTGTCATTGTCACCACGTAGCTCGCCTACCTGTTTCCGATCGGCTTCGATACAGATCGGATTGTCAGGACCTTCGTAAACGAGGATACCTTTTACATACCGATCTTTGGTATAAACACTTACACTGATGTTGCCCAAGTTACAGTTGTCGGTAATGCTTACACCAAAGGCAGTTTTGATACCAGCAACGGTTACTGGAATGGCTGCAGTGCAATCCATTGGGCCAGTAGAAATGTCGAATGGTGCACCGTGAGCATACTCAGAAGTAGGAGCAGTGAAATCACCGATTTTGATCAGGATGTGGAAAGTATCAACGATACCACCTGCACACCAGTCAAATACATACAGTTCACGATCGATCTTCACACCTTTGCCACCACAGATTGGGAACTCGGTATCTTTGATCGATACAGAATAGTTGCACTCAACCTGATCGATGAACAAACAACGTGGGTTGGCAGAAGTGTTGAAATAGCTGCATACATATGGAGTTACATCTTCTTTCTTAATCAGGCTCTTGTCGGGAGTACAGGAGTTGTACTCAACAACGTGATCGTACTTGCCTTCTGGATTCTCATCCTTGAACACAAAATCACTCAGGTCAGGACGAGTGAAGTGGATTTTTTGCACATACGAAGAACTCATGCCATTGCAATCGGTAGCCACCCACTCGCGAGAGATGGTCGCATAGATGCCACCATTG
Organism: Chitinophagales bacterium; assembly: GCA_013298445.1. GTDB lineage: Bacteria > Bacteroidota > Bacteroidia > Chitinophagales > Saprospiraceae > Haliscomenobacter. The sequence goes on from JAAFHQ010000029.1 coordinate 5,660, forward strand.
GTCTCCATATCTGTACAAGAGTAAAAAACTACTTTGTCGGTCCACTTCAGGGTAATGCGGCAACCGCAGTTGTAGCAGTTGTCTTTGAAGTAGGCGTAACCCAGGTTTTTGACCACATCGGAAACCAACATGTTGGAAGGTAAGCTACAAGGCCCGCTAGGTAGGGTACTGGTGCCTTCTGCATTGTTGATGGTTTGGCTGCTGGTTGCAGCAGGACGTGGAGAACCGGTAGCTCCTACATCCCCAATTGTCAACCGGTTGTTCAACACATAGTTCACATCGTAACAATCCAAAGTAACATCTGCAGGAGCACAGATCAGTGCGGGTGCAGTTTTGTCTTCAGCAGTAATTTTACCCCAACAAGGTTCAAAGGTGAAACATTCGGCGTACTCCGCTTTTAAACGAACCACATAAGTATAGGTACCCGCACAGTTGATGTAGCTGTCGTTGTTGCCGTCGTTGATGAGTACTTCCAATGCCGATAGCAACACCTGGCCATTTTCACATTGTGCAAAGCCGTCCAAAACGACATTTGGCGTAACCAGAAACCTACAATTGGCATCCAGACTCACGTTGACCTGGCTTACGCAGGCCAAACACGTCACGAGTACCCTGGGGCGAACAGTAATAGAGATGTAGAAGGGTTCACCCACACAAGCACCCACTACACTGGTAGGTACCACGCGGTAAATGATCGTTTGATTGACGGTGCTGGTATTGGACAAAAAATCAGTGATCACACTGCCCGTTCCCGCTGGATTGATGGTTTCTCCACTAACATTCGGATTGTTGTAAGCTACACTTGAGCCGATCGAGGCTACGCTGTACCAGGTAAAAGTACTGGCTTGCTGGCAGGCAATGATGTTTTGTAGATTTGTGTTTACTGAGGTACAGTTGTTGATCGTACGTGAACTGTCTTTCCCCACGGGTTTTGCCGCAATGGTAAAAGTTACACTCCGGCGCGTGGTATTTTCACAACCATTGGCATCTACCACCCGATCTAAAGTAATGGTGTAGGTACCAGGATTGGCACCCGTATAGGTCAAAACGAGCGTACTGTCTGCTTCGTTCAAAGCAATGTACGCACCACCTATAGCCCTGGGCAAACAATCTGGCCCAAGGCTGGTAATGATATCGCTGTAATAAAAGTCATAAGGTGCCGCAAGGCCGGAAGCACTCAATACCACCTGGATCACCGACCCATCATCCTCACAGGACACGGCAGGGCCTTGCAATGCAATGGCACCAACGGGTGGAGTGGTAACCTGAATACAAAGGGGTTCACTGATGTCATAACATTGCCCGGCAAGGCAGGCGGCGATGACTTCCGCAAGAGTCAAGCCAACAACATTGCCACAGCCACCATTTAATCCGGCATAGGCTATAGTATAAATGCAGTATTCACTGGGAGCAGCAGTGCTCAAGTAATCCTCTACTTGCTCCAAATTACTAAATGAAGCTGCTACCAGGCCATTCGCGAAAACAAAATAAGTTAGGGTTCCCGTAGTCCCGATGGAATCAATGTCTATACTTCCCCCTGAGCAGATGCTGTCTACATCCGAAACGAGCGTTCCGGCATTTACGTCATTTGCGGTGATCACTACACAATTGCTGGTGTCGCTACAAACAAATTCTCCGTCATCTCCATCATCAATGGTTGAAGCAACAATTACTCGGTAATACGTTGTAACACTGACCGTTTCGCCAGGATTAAAAGAAGGGGAGTTGGAATTATCAATACTGTTCCATGGACCTGAACAACCTATGGTATTGAACTGCCAAACATAGCTCAGTAAGCCACTGCCGCTTGCAGCAGTCGTCGCACTTAAGGTTGGAGAAGGAGCACCTAAACAAAGGTTTTGGTTGCTGCCAATCTCTCCGGCATCCACATTATTCACGCTTACAATAATGTGATTGGAAACCACATCGCCACAGCCATTTGAATTGGTGACAAAATAGTCGCCACTGGTTTTTACGGTAATGGATGGGGTAGTTGCACCTGTACTCCAGGTTCCCCCAACATTTCCGGAGAGTATTACACTATCGCCTGCGCAAAGTAGATTTGGCCCACTTATAGTAATGATGGATGCAATAGGCTGGCTTTGGTCAATGCTTACAATAATGTGATTGGAAACGGTATCCCCACAGGCATTGACATTGGTCACAAAATAATCGCCAGCGGTAGTTACAATGATCGATGGCGTGATGGCACCCGTACTCCAGGTTCCGCCAACATTACCGCTGAGTTCTACACTGCCTCCTCCACAAAATGACGTGGGGCCATTTGCAGAAATAAGCGAAGGTGTGGGCAATGGATTGACCGTTACAATGATGTGATTGGAGCTCACCGTACCACAAGGGGCTTCATTGGTGACAAAATAGTCGCCACTCGTGCTTACAATGATGGTAGGAGTGATCGCTCCGGTATTCCAGGTTCCACCAACATTTCCAGAAAGGGTTACACTTCCCCCTTCACAAAATGTAGTTGCGCTCCCAGCAGTAATGGTTGAGGCAATAGGTAAGGCTCCAGTTACGGTATTTGCTGATAAATTGATCGCGCCAGAACGAGAAAGACCCCGGCCGATCAGGGTTGCATTATTCAACAAATGGATGGCGCCATTGGCTAATATTGTGCCTTGGAAAAGAGAATTTTCACCTAAAGTTACCTGGCCATTTATCTGGAAATAGACATTGCACAAAGAAGCTGAATTCGTTAAAAGGATTCGGGAACCAACTGAAGTAGCTAAAGCGCCATCTATTTTAAAAATAAACAAGGAATTGGGATCGCCTTGTCCATCGAGAATTAGGTCTCCATTGATGGTTGAAGCGGCCCCAAGGCAATAAACATTGGGCAGGAGCATCTGCCCGCCGCCCATATTTGTGGCAAGGACGCTGCCACAAGTTATCGGGCTGATGCTGCCGTAAGCAAGATCCACATCCGTCGCCGCTTGAGCGGAAACAGCGTCGGCAACATGACTACTTCCGATGAGTACCGCTGCCCCCAAATTGAAAGCACCTACATTGGTACCGATGTCTCCGGTGATGGTGGATAGGCCACTGTTGTTGAATGCCCCGACAGCGGTAAATAAGGCAAAGTTTGAGGCTGCACCCAGACTGGGTGCCTGGCTGTACCCTATAAGTGGTATTAAAAGCAAAACGATGACTTTTAACACATTGTGTAGTAGTGTTTTCAATTTTATGATCTATTACAGCGTGAGTAAATACCTCCAAAGGTGAGTACTCTGCCGTAAAAAAAGTTACACAATTCCGGTGAGAAATTACATGATTCCGCTTTTTCCCGAATTAATTCATCCGCTAGGCAATAAAAAGTTCATTGCGTGGAATGAGTACAAACAAGGTGAGATATAGACAAGGCTTTTGCGAATGAGAAAGATGAAGTGAAATTGGAATTTTTGAATAAAAAAGGGGAGGCCACTGTGGAAATACCACAATAACCTCCCCTTTTATGGTTGGTGAATTGGACTGTTTGAACAAATCGAGCTACTGCGGCTGAAAAACCTTCTGCTTAAACCCAAAAGAAAATACACTTTGCTCCACGGGCAGCATCAATAAAAAATCCTTCAAAGCATCCTGCCGGTAAAACAGCACTTTACCTCGGGCTTTCTCACCAGGCGCCAGGGTAGTTTTGCGCAGGGTATAATCCATCCAAAAGCCACGATCCCCGGTGGTAGGCAGGTTGGGCTCGAAGTTGTCAATGTTGGATTGAATGATGGATTGATCCGCCGAGGCAGAATTGATGACCAAGGGCACCGATAAGAGGAAGTTGGTATTGTCCTGATTGTTGTTGCGGTTCTCGTTGTTGTTATTGTTATTCGAGTTGTTGTTGTCCTTGGCGTCTTTGATTTCGGAAACGACCACCGCGGTTACTGCTGCTGCCGCTACAACTCCGGCGAATACCGCCGCATTTTTGGCATTGGCCTCCCGAACATTCTCCTGCACCTCCATCGAAAACAACTGTTTTTCCGGATCAAGGGCAAAATAGCGAGTACCAGTGGCGGTGGTGATGTAAAACTGCTCTGGTGCGACCAATTGGTCCCTTTGACTCAGGTTGGTGATATCCACGTTGAAGACCAAAAATTCTTTTTCAGCGTGGTCAAAAGCCGCCCGGCCAAAGAGGCTGTCCACACTTTTTTCCACAATGGCCTGGCCATAATCCCAACGGATTTTTTGATCGGCGGCGGGCTCCATACGGACGACGGCCTGAGGCACGGCGCAAGAGCTAAAGCTGATGGCCAAAACGAACAGATAAAAAACTGCAGTGGTGTAATGTTTCAGGTACATAAGGTCGGGTTTTTACACCTGAAAGTTACGGCAGTCCGGGGTAAGCTTCAAATATACCTGCGTTAAAATGGTGTTAAAAGCTGGGTTTCAATACACTAAATCCCGATCCGTACCGAAATATTATGTGTTCCACTCCAAATTTTAGAAGCACGGTAAGCGTAATCCACGCTGATTTTGGTGTTTTTTTCTACTTTGCTCAGCGGGAAAGTCACCGAGCCACCTGCACTCAAGCCCGTATAAATCGGTGCTTGAATCGGATCAGCTGAACCCAAATCAGTTTTGTAACCTCCCCGCAATACAAACCGTTCGTCGAAGGCGTATTCCGCGCCAGCCCCCAGATTGTCTCTGGAAAAGGAATTGGAAGTAAAGTTGCCAAGAACTGTAAAGCGGTGTTTTTCCAAAAAGCGGAAATCGTAAGAAGCACCAATGTTCAATAAGGAAGGCAATTCAAAACGAGCGCCCCGCTGATCCACGGTTACGTCATAAGAACCTCCATTGGGGCTCGGCCGTTGGATGGAAAGCGCTTCGCCGCGATAGGTCATTGGCGAGCCAACGTTGCGCAGGCTGATGCCAAATTTAAAATTGTCTTGCTCGCCAGTCACGTATTGCACTCCGGCATCGATGCCAAAGCCAAAAGCGGAGACGTTGGCCAGGGATTCGGATACAACGCGGAGCAAGATACCCACCGAAACCTTGTTTTCAAATTCGTGGGCATAGGCAAAACCCAGGTTAAAAAAGCTGGGTGAATAGGTCCCGCCAGTCCCTTCTGGCTGATTGGCCGTCGTCACTTCAATGTCCCCAAAATCCACAGCCATCAAACTGAGGCCCATCACGCTGCTTTTGCCAATCTTGGCGCTTACCGCTGCCGAACTCAGGTTGATGCCCGTGCCTTGCAGGTATTGGGTACTACCAAAACCAAAATCCAGTTTGTTGATGCGCACCAGGCCAGCCACGTTGAGGTTCATCGACTCGACACCGCGCACCAGTGAGGTGCTCATGCTGTGTAATCCTGCTGTACGCGCCCAGGGGTCCATCAGCAACTCGTAGGCACCAGCTTCGCCCTGGCGATCGGGGTTACCCGCCTGGATAGCGCCTAAGCTTAACAATAGGAAGAGGAGGGAAAAGTATATTTTTTGCATAAAAAGCCTTTTTAAGCGAAAAGCGAATAGTGAAAAGCGAAAACCTAAAAGCGAAAAGCGAAAAGTACAATTTGTGCTATTCGCTTTTCGCTTTTAGCTTTTCACTTTAAAGTCCTGAAGGATCAAATTTCCGATTGACCCCAAACCACTTAATCGTTCGTTGTCCCAGTTCACCTGCGTCCACATGGATCAGGTATACACCACTGGCGATGGGGATACCCTTGTTGTTCTTGAGGTCCCATTCCAAATCGGGCGTAATCTGTTTCTGCAAGACAGCCCGGTTGTTGCCTCTCGGCGTTTGGCCGATTTCATCGCGGCGGTATTGTCGGATGAATTTACCATCCAGCGAGTAAATCGTAATGACACACTTGGCTGGCAAATTGGTAACTTTCACGGTAGTGGTAAACTGCGATACCTCGTAATCGGAGAATCCGTAGTAAGGGTTCGGCGACACCTTGATTAGGGCCATGGCACTATCCACGCCACGAGTACTGAGTGCTTCGGCCTGTTTGCCATCCAAACGGAAACGGTAAACAGGATAACCACTTTCTTTCAGCCCGGTTACACCGGTGCGACGGTCGACCTGGTAAGGATTGGTTACCCGCAGTTTCACCACCACATCATCAGGGATCAAACCATCTTTGTAGGATTTGAAGCTGGCACCTGGACGAGGCAAAATTAAACCGCCCCAGGTGATGTCCTTCAATACCCGCCCTTTGTTGACCGGGCTATTGTTGGGCCGCAATTGCCGGCTCAAGACTTTACAACTGTCGTAAACAGTTTTGGTAACATAGACAAAGTGTTGTCCACCTGCAAAGTATGGCCCCAGGTTGCCATTGGCTGAATTGCCCAGGGTGATCAAACTATTGGGGTTGAACATCATGTCGCGGCCAACATTGAGCAAAGGATCATTGGTGCCTCCATAAACGGAGTTTTCACCAAAGAAAACATTGAGGCGTTGGCCTGTTTCTACATCAACGGCGTACCCTGGGAACCAGCCAAAACCTACCCGGGAAAGGGTTGGATCAGGGTTAGTTTCTACATCGGGTAAACCGTCATTATTGCTATCTTCCTTCGTCACGTTGGCCGATCCACGCAAATCGAAATGGCGGCGGATGGCCGTTTCTCCCGGAGCGGTTTGGGTCGCATATCCTTGTAGTGGATAAAAGCGGTTGGCCGATTCAACGACGATGCAACGGCTCCATAAAGCCTTATTCGAAGTAAATACAATGTCGACGTTATTGACATCAGCCAGCTTGGCCTGGGTACGCAGGAAGGCGGCACCCGACAAGTCTGTCCAGGCGGGGGTGATGTACGGCGTGTTTGCATCATCCTTGTTGCGGAAATCCGCCAGGATGAAAGGTACAAAGTACCCAGGGCCGATTTGGCTCAAGGCTTTTTTGGGATCCTGGATTTGATCGGGTTCGGCGTCACCAGTGGCCATGAAGTTGAATACCTTGGTGTCAAAATCCGTTTGCCCCGCAATGTATTCATCCTTGATGCCGAATACCCAGGGGATTGCTCCCGTGCGCAAGTATTCTTCTTCGTAGCCGATGCGGCCATTTCGTTCATCTCTATCGACTCCAGGATCGTTGACTTGCCCCACCGAAACGGAGAACCCAAACTCTTTGACGATTTGTTCGTTGAGGTCATCGATCGATTTTTCGGAACGAATTACCGGACTATTGGTATTGCTCAAATTGCGCAACTCCCAACGAACAGGTGGATCAAAACGATCGTTGCTCATGTTGGCATCTACAATGCGCAACTCGAACTCGCCATCCTGGACATCCAGCGGGTTGAAAATTTTGACCCCAATTGGTCCTCGACCAGCCCGATAGGTGATTTCCGGCTTTTGGGCAAAAGTACCCTGGATGATGGCATTACGGGTTTCGGTATTCATGTCCAGGAAATTGTTCCCGGTACCTGCTCCCGCTAAACGGGTGATGACCGCACCATCGCCGTATTTGGCGTTGAGGCTACGGTCGGTAATTGGCCGTGGAATGACGGTATAAAATGGATTGAAGCCATCACCAATGTTGCGGCGACCTTCAAGATAGGGCCGTCTTTGTCCCAAAACTGCTTTGGGATCAAAGGGTCGATAATTGTTGTAGGCGTAGGCAATGGCTACGAAGTAGTATTTTTTGTGGTTGACCAAACGGCGATCCCCGGAGGCAAACTGATCCTCCGAAATGCGGAAAGTATGTTGGATGCCCGCATCGGCACCTTCGACCCGCAGTTCCGGGATGTAATAATCAGCACCCGTAGGGTTATCCACCGATCGCCAGTTGAACACTCGGCCTACTGCATTTTTCACGTCAACCTGATAAATCAAACGTGCTTTGTCGGGATTGTCGAGGTCGGCTACCGTTACACTGGAATTGGACAATTGGAACAGTTTGTAACCTTCGAACTTGAACAAGCTATCCGCTACGCCAGCGGGAATTTGCAAACCGCGTTGGGCGTATGCTTCTCTGGCGTTATTGGAGGTAATGGTGTCGTTGGTGAAAACCGCGATGATCTCTTTGTCCATTTCGAGGAAGTCCACATCGGGAGCATCCGGGCCATCGGTCAACTCAAAACAGTTGTCAAACAGCGCCTGGGCAATGTCGTCGGCTTCCAGCAGTTTGGAAATGTCTGGACAAGGATATTGCTGATCAGCTACCCATACTGCTCCGATGATCAGTTCGTTCAAAGCACCTGGATCAAGGCGGAAAGGCCCGGAAGCCTGAATGGTACGACGGTCGCCAAAGGGGATATCCGCCGAGCACATGGTCCAGCCACGGGTATTATTGGGGGTGTCGGTAAAGGCATAACGGATGGCCGCACCATCCTGATAGGCATCGTCGCCAAAGGTAAATGGGGTGCCATCTCGCCAGGAACCAGACAAATAATTGTAGTATTCCTGCGCATTTGCAGGGTCGGTCGTTCCCGGAATCGGACTACCTACCTGGCGGTTATTGTAATAAGTAAAGGAGGACATCCCGATTTCTTCCCCATTTTCGTCCAAGGGGCCGCGGAAGTAATCAATCCCAAGGAGTGGGATTTCATCACAATAGGTATTCACCGCTCCATCACAAGTACATCCAGTGGTACCGTCCAGGGCGTCTTCGTTGTAAATGAAAGCCAAACTGCGGCTCGTATCACAACCCACGTAGTCGTCGGTAAAACAACCCAGGTCGGGGTCGACCCACATGGCAAAATAGGTTGAATCGATGCTTTCCACCGCGCGGTTGATCAATTTGTAACGCTGGAAAGTCATATCGTTGATCTCGTCGTTGGTGGCATAGGAGAAAGCTTGTACCTGTACCTCCATCTGGATGGGATCGCCCTGTGATTCGGCGTGGATGTTACCCGCATCGTTGTAAATCCAGAAGATCATTTCGTCGGGAAACTGCGGTTTGTCCAAACAGCCCCGCACTTCAATAACCGGAAAATCACCCAACTCCGGGTTATAGTCACCATCGCCATCCTGATCCCAAAAACCAGCCAGACCTTGGCGGGTAGAAGGCAGCGAAAAGCCATGAATTTCTTCAAAATAATCATTGCCCGAAGCAGGCCAACCTTTGATGTCCCGGGGGATTTTGTCCGGGTCATAGGTTTTACCGGCCAGTACGGCTGCATTCCAGTTGCGCAAATGCTCTCGAATACTTTCTCCTTTGACCACAAAAAACTTATCCCAACGGGAACAGGTTTCTTTGTCCGTTTTACCCGTTGAATTCAGCGGGCCAGGGAAAAAATCGAATTGGCGCTCGGCGCGACCGTAAGTCTGGGCAGCCAGTTTGAGGTTACCCGCTGGGTCAACGCCTCCCAACCATACAGCACCTGCAAAAATGGAAGATACTTCCGGTAAGCCGGGGGCTACTTTGGGCACTACATAACGCCCGTCGTTGCTGTTCCACCATACGTCACCGCCAGTGGTTAGTCGGGCCCGAACGTTGTTGATGGCCTGGTCAATCTGGGCAACGGCATTGTTGCAATCCTCCAGGTAGCGCAGTTCCGGTTTGTTCGGAGCAGGCCGTTTGGGATTGTTTTTCCCGGTATGATAGGCCAGCGCCGAAGTATGGAGCAAGGCTAACCCACCTAGAAGCAACAGCCAGGATTTCAAATGTCGCATATATAATAAGTGTTTACTAGTCAAAATGTTGTGTTTTACGCTGATGGATAGGATGCAAACTTTTAGAAATTATAAATTGCACCAATGTAAATCCGTCGAGGCAAAGAATAAAGTGCAGGATTGAGAATGGCCCACTGGTAGGAGGCCAAATAGGCTTCCACTTCACGTACGGAGTTCTGGATATTGCGCAATTTGTCCTGACCATTGGCTGAGGCCAAGAAGCCGTCGTCCGTTGGAGAACCTGTTGCGGAATACACATTGAGTACGTTTTGGCGATTCAGCAAGTTGGATACCCGGCAATAGATATTCAAACCAGCACCTTTGCTGAAGTTGATGGTTTTGTCAATGCGGGCATTTATCGTAAAAGTCCAAGGCTTGCGTGCACCATTGATCGAACCAATGGTTTGGGTGCCCCCTAATTCCAACGGAGTCCGATCTGCTGTATATGGGCGGCCAGAAACGGAGACGGCCTGTACATTCAAACCAGCATCTTCCAAAAACTTGGGGATGGCTTGTCCTTTGAAAAAACGATAATCAAAATTGAGGTTGATGCGGTGCCGTTCGTCGTAATTGAGGGGGAACAGGGTCCGCAGGTTACCCCGGCTGGTCAAACCACGCTGCGAGTTGGCGTCAGAACCCGTACCATCCGCAAATTGCAGGGTGTAGTTGGCGTTAAGGGTGGCATTGCCCGTACGGCGCAGCTCATACTCAAAACTAAAACCTTTCACTGTCCCAAAATCCAGGTTATCGTAGGTGGTATATTGAGTGATGATGGGCACCGGGAAGAAGGTACGCAATTGAATCCAGTTGCGGATTTCTTTGTAATAGGCCGAAACTTTCAATTTGGAAGTTTCCGTCAAACGTTGTTGAAAGCCTACCTCGTAATCGATGGTTTGTTCAGGCTTGAGGTTGGGGTTGTTTTTAGTCGTACCGGGATTGTCCGTGAAGTAGAAATAGTCCACCGCAGTAGCCAGGGTATTGGTCGCCGGGCGTTGCACCAGAATGTCGTAGTGGGCGAAGAAGTTGGCATCTTCCGAAATAGGGAAAGAGAAAGCCAAACGAGGCATGATATTGATCTGTACCTTATAATCTTCGAACGAGGCGTCCGGATTAAAGTCCCGGGACTTGATGTAGTTGGAAACTTTGCTGGCATTTTCATCCTTGTACTTGGGGAAAACCAAACCACCGGAGAAAATGTCAATCGGACTGTTCACCGGAGAACCATTGGGGCGGTACCACTGATCGCCATCCCGGTAAGCCTCCACATTGGTACCTGCATCATTGAGGTATACTTTAAAGTCGTCCCCAATATTGCCAGGGCGGGTGCCACCAAACTGATCGTGGTAATCGCTCGCGCCGATGATTTCATACAAGGAGTAAGGATCTTTCAAAACCTTGGTATTGGCGTCATAACGATCCACGCGCAAACCCAGGCGGAAGATGATGTCGCGGAAGGTAAATTTGTCCTGGATGTAAAAAGCCGAATAGATGGGGCGGTTGGGAGCCACTGGAAAAGTGCGCACACCGTCGGCATCCGTAGCGGTGAAAAAGTCGTTGAAAGTTCCATCAAAGGGCTTGCCCAAATAGTCGTAGCCATAATACCGAATGATGCCCTGATCATTCAATTCTTTGGCCGAAAACATACTCAGGCTCAATTCGCTGGGGTCCATCCCATCTACGTTGACATACTCCGTCAGAGGGATGTTGTTTTTGGCGCGGATGGAGCGGTAAAACTTGTTGTCCTCGTTTTGGGCGATCGACAATTGGCGCAGGTTAAGTGTAACCGCTTGGCCATTAACGGTATCGGTAATGGTGCCAATGTTTTCTGCACCTTCTACGATCCCCAGAATGTGGTTGTTGGCTTGCTGACGGGCAATGTTCCAAAGGGTTTGTGGTGCTACCACATAACCCCGGTCGGTACGTTGCTCGTAAATGAACCCGATTTGGATGTTGTGGCGACCCTGATCAGAGTTGCCGGGCACGAGGTCAAAGTTGGTGCGTCCGTGGAAGGTATACAAATCGCCATTGCTATAGCTGGCCTGGTTGTACACCGAACCAACATTGCTGTG
>JAAFHQ010000290.1 GCA_013298445.1 Chitinophagales bacterium
CCGGTTGATCGAGCAAGTCCTGAAAGCTTTTGTTTTTTTTGCCGTCATCGTAGCTGAATACAGTACCGTCTTTCAGGGTGATGCTGTTGGCGTCGGCTTTGACAATGAAATCGGGGTAGGCTTTTTGGAGGCGTTGGATGCCTGCGGGAAGCTCGGGTGGAGAGGGGATGGTCCAGAAAAAAGAGATGAGGAGAAAAAGAATTGGCATGTTTGTTTTTTTGCAAAAATAGGGGAAACGGAAGATATTATTGTGATGTAACGCACAAATGTAGGGTAACCACGTAGGGTTGCCCCTACACCCCATCAAACACCTTATCCTGCCCCCACCGTTCCGACAATATCTTAAAAAAACCAGGCCGATAACTCTGTCCAATCGGAATTTCGTGCTTGCCAATGCTCACCTGGTGGCGCTCAACCACATTCAAATGTTTCAGCGAAATGATGTATGACTTATGGATTTTGCAGAAAAAATCGGGCAGAATTTCCTGCACGTCCTGCATATTTTGGCGACTGAGGATTTTCCGGTCTTGGGTGTGAAACACCACGTAGTTTTCACTTTTTTCCAAAAACAACACCTCTTCCCAGTTCAGGCGATAAAGCTTGGGGCCACTTTTGATGAAAATTTCCTGCGCGGAAGGGCTGTTCTCAATGCTGGCATTGGCACTGACCGGAGCTTCTTTGCAACGACTACAAGCCTGCAAAAAACGCTCAAAAGTGATCGGTTTGACCAGATAATCCAGCGCTTCCAGCTCGTAACTGGCCACAGCGTATTCGGAGTAGGCTGTAGTGAAAATGACTTTGGGCTTGTCGGGCAAGGCGCGGTAAAACTCCACCCCGGAGATTTGAGGCATATGGATGTCTAGCAGGAGCAAATCGACGGGGTGGTTTTGCAAAAAAGCCAATGCTTCCAGTGGATTGCGGTAAGTACCTACACATTTCAGCCAGGGCAAACGGTTGACGTAATTGCTCAGCAACTCAATGGCCTTGGGTTCATCGTCGATGATCAGTACTTCTTTCATTCGTCCAGGCTAAGGCTAAGGTGGATGGAGAAATAATCCGCTTCGTCTACAATCCGCAGGGTATGGCGATCCGGGTACAGGAGTGCGAGGCGTTTGCGGACGTTTTCCAGTCCAATGCCCTCCTGGTTCAGGGAAGTAGACACCTGTTTGGTGTTTTTGGTGTTGAAATACAGCATCCGTCCTTCCACCGTCACGTCAATTTTGACCATCGACTGTTTGGTTACATCGATGCCGTGTTTGAGGGCATTTTCCACAAAGGGAATCAAAATGGCTGGCGCAATCATTTTGCCATCCATATCCCCTTGGGTATTGAGGCTGATGATCACGTCGTCGTCTTCACTGAGGCGCAGGTGTTGAATCTCGATGAAGCCACCAATTTGCTCAACTTCACGACGTAAGGGCACTTTTTCAGCATTGGTTTCGTAGGTCAGATAGCGCATTAAGCCTGCCAGCGAAGCGATGCTTTGCCCCAATTCCTCCTGGTTTTTTTCTACCGCCAGCGCGTACAAACTATTGAGGGTATTGAACAAAAAATGCGGATTGACCTGAGCTTTGAGGAAAGCCAGCTCCGTAGCTTGTTTCTCTGCGGCCAGTTTGCGGGTGGTCATTTCCGTTTCGTACCAAATTCGGGAGAAACGGATTACTGCTGCGAAGAGCATCACCGAGAGAAACACGAAGAGGTTTTGCAGGTTGGGCAGGTAGTAAAAAAAGTAAAAATTGTACCCTAGGTCCGCCATAAATTCCGAAAAGACCCACAACAACATCCAGGAGCGATCCAACAACCAATGAGTGCCAACCAAAAGGCTAAACAGGCCTCCATAAGCCAGGTAATTGCGTTGCTTGACCAGGTAACGGGGAATCAAAAAGTAGTTGTTGAAATAGGTAGCGGCCATCAGCAAAGGCATTCGAAACAAGCTGGCCCAGGCGATGTTTGAGAACTCACAATCCATGTTCATCCACAAAATGGTTGTCCACAACCAGATGATGGCCCAAAAAAGGATATGTTTGGCAGTTCTCTTAATCATGAACTCAAAGGTAAGGATTTGGGGCTAGATGCCGCAGTATCTGCAATCAATCTAGGCTTTTTGAGGTCAAAAACGACAAAAATGTGATTCTTGTATGAAATCGATTTTTTTTAGCTGAAAAAACCAAAATATGGCATTTCAACCCCCGATCTGGGGGTTTGACCACAAAAAAAATACCGCAAAAAAAATGATTATAGCTTTGTTTTAAGAAATCACCTGAAAACCATGCCAGCAAGTTTTCATATTCATCCAAACTTCGCAGCGCTCCCACTGGGGCGCTTTTTTTTTGCCATAAAAAAAGGCTGACCCAAAGATGGATCAGCCTAGCATATTACACTCTTAAAGACAATTATTTATGAAGATCGGTATGCAATCGAGTGGTAGTTTTTGCTGTGTGGCCCCAGAAACACCCGAGCATAAATGCGCATGATCGCCAAGCCATCAATGATGAAGCTCAAGGCCACGAACAAGGCCAGAACCACTTGATTTTCGTGGATGTGGCTAAAAATTAAATCCTCCCCGATAAAAGTAGGCGTGATGGGAAACCCAGATAAGGCCAGGCAACACACAAAAAACAGAAATGCCGCCACTGGGTGTTCGTACACGTGCCCGTAAAAACGATCCAGATTAACGGTTTCTCGTTTTTTGAGCCAATTGAGGATGACCCAGCCCCCAGCACCTGCGATGACCACTCCACTCAGGTAAATGTAGACCTGCAAAAAATCAAACTGCTCGTTGTAAGAAGCAGCCAAGGCAATCCAGAAATGATTCATGATAACTAAGACCCAACTGAGGCGGGCGTGGAGGCGTTCTGAGAAGGCTTTCAACACCATAATTAGGCCAAAAAAAGCAAAAGTTACGGGCAAATAAGCATGAGCAGTGGGAGAAATAAAACCTTCTGCAAAATGCAAAAAGTATAAGCCGATGAGGTAGGTGGGGATGAAAAACCAAAGCAGGAGGGTAAGATTGAGGAAATCCATTTTTTTACCCAATTGCTTCAATGGGTTCCACAAATACTGGTACATGAAGGCATCCAGGTTCCATTCCTTGATGCACAAAATGTACAAGGCATATTCCATTTTATTGGACAACAACTTACCCTCCATCGACTTTTGCCGGGGGATAAATTTGTAAAACTGCTCTTTGATCAAATAACTCACGATGGAGGGTGAAACCAGCAGTTGGTAAGTACGCAAGAACGCATTTCCGGCAAAGTGAACCAGAGCGAGAATATGAAAACCTGCCGCCACTTCGATAAAAATCAAACCAATCTGCGCAATAGAAGCATAGGCCAACTGGCTTTTTACCGAAGATTGCACCCTGGCGACGCCGATGGCAATTACCGTAGTGGCCAAACCTAGAAGGGCAATCAGGATGCGCACCGAAAGCTGATGCTCCCAGAAAGGAAAGGTGCGCAGCAAGAGGAATACACCCAAATGCACCGACAAAGAACCGTAAAAAATGGCACTGGATGGTGTTGGCCCTTCCATGGCGCGTGGCAACCAGGAGGAGAAGGGCAATTGTGCTGATTTAGCCGCTGCCGAGATTAAAATCATCACCGAAATAAAAACCCCAATCCAGGTATGAGATTGCAATTGATCGCTAACCAACTGAAAATTGTCCAACTTTTCAAAAGTGATGCTTTCATGCCACAAGTGATGGCTCATCCACATGGCCAGGATCAAGCCCACGTCGCCGATGCGGTAAATAGAAAAGATTTTCACCGCATTTTTTACGGGCAAATAGCGGTCGCGGTAAAATGCAATCAATAAAAAAGAGGCAATCCCCAGTATTTCCCAACCTATAAACAAGGTTTCGAGATTGCCCGAGAAAATAGCTATGTTGTAGCCTATGTAGAAAAAAAGAATGGTATTGAAAAAGCGTTTGTACCCCCCTTCTCGGTGCAGGTAATAACGGCTATAAACGGTCACCAAAAAGGTCAAAAACGCCCCGGTGAGCAAATATACCGCGGTGATTTTATCGAACATCAAGGTGAAATCAAACTTGTAATGGTCGGTTTGTAGCAGGGTAATTTCTTTGGTTGTTTGCAACTTATGGTCTCCCAACAACCAAAAGATGGTGAACCCAAACGCAAACAACTCGTGTAAACCAATGGTGAGGAAGGTAATCCAGGACATGGTATCTTCCTTCTTGTCTGGCACAAACAAACTGATGCCATAGCCCAACAAGGGCAAGAGAATAAATATTGGCAATAATTGATCCATCATCTTAGTTTTCGGCGATTAGATAAACCGGGAAATTCTCCGCGTGGGTTTCAAAAAGCGGCACCATGTTGTCAACGGTTTCCAGGGTCTTGTTGAGTGGCTCATAGGGCACATATTTCCCATCTTTAAAGCGGGACATGGCTTTGGTCTCTGGATGAACTACCACCAGATTTACCCATTCGTTGATGAACCACTCAAACGTAGCAGCCGATCGTTGGATGCTGGTCAACACCACCTCGGGGTAATGCTCCACAATGATGAGCAGCCGCAAGGGGTCGTGCACTTCGGTCATTTGGGTGGGCAAACCTGGCCGCAAATCCCCGTCGATCCCGTTGGCTACGCCAAATAGGCCCATTACGTTGTGTGGCAATTTGGAACCTGCCCCCAGTTTTTGATCATCTACCCGCGAGAAATAGTACTCCAGATTGATCCCGCCACATACTGGTGCGGCGGCATTGAGAATGTTGGACAAATATTTCCCCTCTGGATCAATTTGGTAATCGTAAGAGTTGAGGAAGGAGCGGCGATCAAGGAACAAACCGCGCGACAAATGCCTGCGCCCGACAATACAAAGGGCGTTGGTGGCATGGTTGAGTTCAGGACGGGGCTCAAACAGGGATACTGAACGCAACAACACTTTGTCGTGTACTTTTAGTGGTGTTTTGCTGGTATCAATGTAGTCAAAACGCCGGGACCTTTCCTTGGCATTGGAATCAAGGGCATTTTCAAAGATGACCTCGTTCTGGGTATGGCGCTCGAAATTGATGGGCGAAAGGTCGTATTCGTCGTAAAAAACGATTTCATCGCGGGTAGTATCGTGCAAACCGCCTACAAATTGGGTCTCTTTGGGAATGTGCAAGCCACGTTCGGCCAGCTGATCCCGTACCTCGGGGTGGTTGGCCATGTAGCTGAACACTCGTGCATTAACCGAGCCTGCCCGACCACTACAGGCACCGCAGTCGTAAGCAGCGTAGTAGGGGTTGTTGAGGCTACTGGCACCGTGCCCGACAATGTAGATCAGCGACGCAAAATCCTTGACCATCCCGATGCTTCGCAATACGGCTTCCACCCGATTCACCATTTCTTCAACGGTGTACCCCACTTGCAAACCCTGGTGTTTTTCGGGATGCTCGCCACACTCGATGGTGAGTTTGGAGTACTTGTCCATGTGCTTCAACGAAGAAGCCGTAGCCGGGCTCATCGAGGGGCGGAAAATGTTCCAGAACAATTTCAGGGCGGCCCAAAAGCCCAGGGTTTGGGACACCAACCAACCTCCGATCGAGGAATGGCTGTGTTTATTGAAATACAGGTCGCGCTCCAGGCGATTGCTGGATTCTTCTTCCCGAATCAGGTGCTTGGGATTGACAGGAGCGGGGCAGGATTTGGTCAAAAACTTCCCGCCTTGTGGTTGAAAATAAAACTCGACCCCAAAAAAACCGGGGGTACCAAAAGTTTCACAATTCGGGTCCATCGATTCCAAGTAACGGCGCAGGGAACATTCCCGGTCATCGATGCAAAAGACAGCCTGAAAACTTTTATCCTTAATGACTTTATTGCTGACCTGTTCCAACTGAATCCCCGCCAAAACCTGATCGAAATAACTCCATTCAAAAGCTTCCTGCCAAATGCTGAGCACTTCGTTTTGTTCGGAGTAAGGGATTTTGTCAAAAAGTGGCTGGGGGCGTTCTGCGAGTTTACTGCCCAGGGGTTGCCAATCTTTACCTTGTACAAAATCTAGGGTATCAATTTCCAACAACAATTCAAACACAATCAAGTCATGCAAGCTGATCTTGCGGGTATCCAGCAAGGTTTGAGGTTGGTCCTCCACCGTTGAAATCATGCCCGACCAGCCCTGGTGCGCAAATTGTTGATCGTAGAGGTAGTGCTCAAATAATTGCTCGTCACCTATGAGGATTTTCAACAAGTCGCTGATTTCACACTTGGAACCCAGCAGCAATTCTTTGGCCCGTTTGCGGCGAAAAATACTCACCTTGCTGTGCCGCTCCATGCGCCGGATGGCCGATAAAAACCCTTTTTCGTTCACCGGGAATGGCCAGATGGAAATGCCCTGATCCATAAAACTGCACAAAAGGCGAAACAGAAATGGATGCACCAAGGAATCCATATCCAGATTGTAGACTCGCTTCCAGTGGTCGCGCACCCCCCCTATCCGGGGATCAAATTCTTTGGGGTAATCGTTTTTGGTTAGTTTCTGGAACCACTCGGCGTGTTGTGCCTGCCCTTTGCGCTCCACAATCACTTTGTCCAGTACCTGGCGATTGATGCGCCCTTTCTGGAACAAATCGCGAAACTCTTGCAGGGAAAGACTGACTTTGTAGCCAAAAATCGTGGCAGCTTTTTGGGTGCCTTCTTCAAACTTGAGGTGCTGGAAGGCGTGCAGGGTGTTGTGGTGCACGAAGTCTTTCAGGGGTGCCTGCGCGGGTAGGTAGTGCTTGAGCTCATGTACCACCTGATGCTCATCGAACCCCTTTTGCAATTCAATAGAATGACTCATCGCGGATGATTTTCTTAAAGTAGTTGTGTGTGCCTTGTGTCGGGTCAAGTGTTAGTGTTGATCCGACACAAAGGTATTGGTCTAAAACCGCAGGAGGCAAATCTGTAGTGTGGAAAAAGGGTCGAAGCGGGCAAATTCGGGGGGCGAAGTTGGGGCAGGGGCAACTTACAAGATTTTTTGGGTGGTAAGAAATAATGATAATTGCTCACAGCCTCGCTGCTCAACCAAAGCGGCAGGATGGCAAAACGGATGCCACGGATGCCACGGATAAAAACGGATTTTTTCCGCCGCAGGCGGAAAAGGGCGAGCCGAAGGTGAATCAAAATCCGTTCTAATCCGTGGCACCCGTGGCATCCGTTTTCCAATTGCGTCGCTTTTAGCAAAAAGAGGCGAAGCCTCAAAAGCGCGAAGCGCATAAACTTTGTCGTGGGTAAATTAAAGCAGCGAAGCTGCAAAAAATGCTTGGTATTACTTCTCACTGCTCATAACTAGCGGGCAGCTATCTTGTGCAACATCATTTATATAGCTGCCCGCTAGCAACGAGTGCTAAAAAATGATATCTTAGTTCTTTGAAAAAATGATTACACATGAGGATGAAAGGAAT
>JAAFHQ010000291.1 GCA_013298445.1 Chitinophagales bacterium
CGCCTGAGCGTAACCACTGATGGGAAGGTTGGTACGGGAAAAGGCCGGAATCCGCGCTAAGTGATTGACCGACGCGTTGTTGAGGCTACGCCAGGTCGGTGCAGGAGTTTTGCTTATATCTTTGCAGACCTTTTGGAATGCACTCAATACCAAATCGGCGGCGGTTTCTGTTTTTTTGGTTTTTTGCCAGTCAAAAATAGCATGCTCTGGCGTTTTGTCCAACAAATCCAAAAAGCGCCAGCTTTCCACACTCAACACTTCCACCGAGTCACGCCAACGAATGATTTCATCAAAACTCATCACATACGTACTGTCAAACCAGGCTTGAAAAATGGCAGGTTCTGTTTTTTGGTACTGGTAGTTGCCGTCCCATTTTTCCAGTTTTTTGAGTACTGCTTTTTCAGACTCCTTGAGCTGATCGCGAGGCAATAATTTGAGTAGCAAGGGCAGCGCTTCTTCAGCCTGCAAACTGTGCGGATTGTTTTGCAGCGCCATCAAGTCTTTCACCGTGATGCTGTCCATAGCTTCCAAGCTGCGGTTGATAAAACGGCCCCGGTAATCGTCAAAACCTCCATTGTAGTAGTATGGATAGGTTTCGTCGGTGGAATGTTGATTGGCAGAGGCAACAAACCCTCTACTGGGATTGCGCACCTGTGGAATTTGCTCCCTGGGGATGTACCCCTGCCAGGCGTTGTTGGAAAAGGAACCATCCTGAATGAATCGTCCCTGTTCTTTGCGCTTAATCGGGAATTTTCCGTTAACTTTTAAAGCAATGTCACCATCCCGGGCTGCAAATACAAAATTTTGAGCCGGAGCATCGTAGCCGGTCAAAGCGGCATCATAATCGGCATAGTTTTTTGCCTTCATCAAACCAAGAAAACTGGCCATTTCATAATGATCCCTTTTCTCAGGACCTTGCGAAGGCAACCAATGCATGGCCAAACTATAATAAGGTGAGTTAGTCGAATCACCAAACACCAGCGGCCCCCAGTGCGTATATTTTACCTGAATTTTGACGGGCTCTTTGCGGCCTTTTACCTGGATGATTTCTTCTCTAGTCTCCAATTGCCGGGTGCCGCCGTCAAAATGGTAAGTTTGTTTTTCTTTGTCGGCCCACTTGATGGCATACCAGTCCAGCACATCCTGACCTACGTTGGTTTCGCCCCAAGCTACATTTTCATTGAACCCAATAATAATGCCAGGCAAACCAGGCAGAGATACACCATAGGCGTTAAAATCTGGGCATTGCAATTGAATTTCAAACCAAATGGAGGGTAGGGTCAGTCCTAAATGTGGATCGTTACAAAGGATCGGATTGCCATTCAGAGTCTTTTGTGGCCCAATGGCCCAGTTGTTGCTGCCGATGCCTTCAAACGGCTGGGGGATGTTTTTATCCGGGAACAAACCACTGAGGATACTTTCGGTCATTTCAACCCGTGGCTGGGGCTTTACGGGCGCAAAATTCCATTTTACCTCGCTGGGTATGATAGGCGATTGTTTGGGGTTGTATTCCGGAAACAAATCCCGGAAACGTTCCTCACCCAGAATCGTGCGGGTATTGGTAGCCGCCAGATCTTCATTGCGGGCGCAAAGGTCTTCGGCCATGGCTTTGAAGAATAATACCGAGCGCAGTGCAGACCAGGGCTCCGGCTTGAACCCCATCAGCTTGTACTCCAAAGGGTATTGGGCTGGTTTGAGCGAACTTATATAGGCGTTGACCCCAGCCACATAGGCATTCAGCCCTTTGATTTCGTCCGGGGCGCTTTCCCAGGCTTTGAGCATGTTTTCCGCTGCCTTGACTATCCCTTTACGGCGCTGCAACAAATCGGACGCCAGGGCGCGTTCACCTACCACTTCCGCCAAACGACCACTGACCTTACGGGTCGACATGTCCATTTGCCACAAGCGATTGTATGCAGTGATGTAGCCTTGGGCAAAAAACACATCTTCGGTGTTGTCTGCAAAAATGTGTGGCACCCGACGCTCATCAAAAACCAGTTTAACCGGATTGTTTAAACCGGAGAGCTGCAATTGTTGGTTAGGGAACCCGACCTGAGATTCGGCGTTGGCCCAAAAGCCGGTGACCGGATTGAGCAAACGCCCCATTGCTGGCACAGGACTACCAAATGGATTGTGGGTATCCAACACCCAGAGTAAACCTAGGCTAAAGAGTGTCAGGAGACCCAAAGTCAAAAAACGCATGGCTTTTTCGATTACAGGTAAAGGTAAAGTTTGAAATACGAGGATCACAAGGTAATAAAGAATTTATAAAGAGTAGAAAAGGGAAGTTATTTAACTGAAGTAGGAATGCTGTTTCTCAAAATTTACTTTTGCGGAATAAAATTTTGATAAAATATTTGATTGCTTGAAAAAAGTACTGTAACTTTGTTGAATCTTAAAGTAGTTTTTGTGTTTATTTGTTTGGGTTAGAGGCCCTTGCTGGAGTGGTTCAGCAAGGGTTTTTTTGTTTTATCAGGTAAAGCCCTTGCATGCAACGGCTCTACCTGATAAAACACCTGAATTCGGCACACAAAAAAAGCCTTACACTTCGAAAAGTGCAAGGCTTTTGGGCATTTTTTTCAGCAAATATTCTTTGGTGAAAAAAATCAGCTCAATTAGTTATTGAACACACCGCCAGTTTTGGTTGGAACGCCTTGTTGCTCTTCAGCTTTCAGGACTTCACCTTTGATGGTCAGCAAGTGGGTATTTTCTTTTTCGTTGGTAGTTACCGTTACGTTCTTGGTAAATGGACCAACACGCTTCGTATCGTAACGTACTTTGATTTCACCACTTTCACCTGGCTTGATTGGCTTCTCAGTGTAAGTAGGAACCGTACAACCGCAGCTACCACGAGCAGAAGTGATGATCAGCTCAGCTTCACCAACGTTTTTGAATTTGAAGACGCGATAAGGCTCGCCACCTTCTTTAACCTTGCCATAATCGATGGTTTCTGCTTCGAATACCATCTTTGGTGCTTTAGTATCTTGAGCTTGTACAGCAAAAACGGCACCCATCAGCAGTACGGCTACAAAGAACAATTTCTTCATCACTTTATGATTTTGGTTTTTTAAAATCTTACACAAATTTAGTTCGATTTACGAGAACAAAACGCAATGGCTCTTGTAAAATTTTAAATGAAATGTTAATGGCATTGATTACTGCAAACCTTTGATGTGTTCGGCCACTTCGACCATCGGGGCAATCCAAATGTCTTTTTCATTTTTTTTCAAAAATTGCAACAAAGTCCGGTGGGCAGGGATGGACACGTCCAGGCCATTTCCACCTCCCACACCGTGGAACAACAATACGAGTAAAGATTTGGTCTCCATTGCTTTTTTGACCCATTCGATCATTTGTTCAGCCGTATGGCCGTTGACCATATAACAATCCACGTTGTAGAGGTCAATTTCGCTCAGCTTGTGCATTTCATTGCGCACAGCCCGGGCAGCCACAAAATCATTTGTGAGCGGTTTGATGAAAGAGGAATCACCAATTTTCATGTCACCACAAGTGAAGGCAAAGGTGCGTTTGGTTTTGCCATCTAGGGCCTGTAAAAACAGGTTGGTCATGCGTACTTCGTTGAGCATGCGTTGCACGCTGTAGTTGCGAAGGTCGTTTTCGGCTTTGACCCATTCGCGGCCCGGGCCACCAACGCAGGGATGGTAAAGGGTATGATTGCCCAGTTCATGACCATTGGTAGCCAGTTTTTTCCACTCATTAAGCCTGGTTTGGACCGAAGAGGAAAAGGCGGTGACATAAAAGGTGGCTTTGAGACCAAGGGAATCCAACACCGGGAGGGCATTGTCCAGATGTTGGTTGATGGCGTCGTCGTAGGTGATAACTACGCTGCATTTTTTGCCCTTCCAGGCTTGATTGGATTGAGTGAAGGCTTGCCCTGTCAGGGTTAACAGGATGAGCCCGAAGTAATACTTTTTCATGTTGTTTGTTTGATATAGTTGAGTCAGTTAAAAAGTTGAGGGAGGTTGAGAAATGAAGACAAGCGCACTAACTGCAAGTTACTTCATCGTGATCTTCTTTGCAACAAGAGCATCAAGCCAATCGCGACGATCATCAGCCCCAAGCCTACCAACAAAGAAAACTGATAAGACCCCGTTTTGTCAAAACCTACCCCAAATAACATTGGCCCAAATGCCGCTCCAATCGTATAAGCCGAAAAAACGAACCCATACACCGTACCCATAGATCGCATGCCGAAAAAACGACTGACCATGTACGGCATGATGTCGGATTCAGCACCCATGGCCAGGCCGATCATCACGGTTGCCAAATACACAGTGAATCCGGTGGGGAACAACCAGAGCAGAAGAATCCCGATGGCGGCACCACTAAAAATCCCTGCAGCTACCAATGGTGCGGAAAAACGATCCGCCAGGAAGCCATTAGCGATGCGTCCCAACAAAGATGCGCCACCAAACAAGGAAATGGCCAAAGCTGCAATTTGGGGCGTCAAGCCCCGGTCGGTCAACATCGCCGATAGATGCGTCATGATCCCTGTGCAACTGACAGCGACACACAAAATAGACAAACTAAGTAGCCAAAAAGTACGGGTTGCTGCCGCCGCACCAATGCTCATGGCGCTGCTTTCGGTGGCGGAAATTTCAATGTGCCCCTGGGGCTGCATGCCCATTTCTTCAGGGCTATTTTTTAGGAAAAAATGTACGATTGGTAGTGCAATCAGCACACATGCCAGGCTCAAAAGGATGTACACCTGCCGCCAATCAGCGGATTGAATGAGGAATTGTGCCAGGATTGGGATTAACAAAGCCCCCAAACCGACCCCCGCATTGCCCAGCCCAATGGCGAGGGCCCGATTTTGATTGAACCAGTTGGCCACTATGCGAGAGTAAGCCAATGGAGAGTTGCCCGATCCGATAAATCCACCCAAAAAATAACAGATGTAGAGAGAAATAATGGGGGCTTGCACCCGCGAGAGCGCAAACAAACAAATAGCCATGCCAATTAAGGCAAAGGAAATGACTTTTTTCCCACCCAATTTATCAATCAAACGCCCCGAAATGGGCGAACCCAGCGCGACGCCTACACTCACCAGGGAAACCGCCAGTGAAATAGCCCCCCGATCGGTTTTAAACGCCTCGGCCAATGGTTTGACAAACACGCCAAAACAATACACCAGCAGCGAGCCTACGCTCAAAAACTGCCCAATCAGCGCGATGAGAACGATGCGCCAGCCGTAAAAAATGCCTGATTTCATAGCGATCAATGTAGGTGTTTAAACATAAGTTACACTGTCAAAATAATCTTGCTGTCTTGCCCCTGACTGGCTTTTTCAAGCGCAGCAGGCAATTGGCTAAAGGTAGTGCTTTGGGAAATAATTTTACTGGGTTGAATAAACCCTTGCTCCAACAATCGGATGCTGCGCTGAAAATCCAGCGGATGTTTGTAGATGATGGAGCTCAACACCTGAATGCCTTGACGTGTAAGTGTAAATTCCGTCAAGGCGCTGGCTTGATCGGCCAAACCAAGCACCACTAAGTCGGCACCCCTTGGCGCAGCAGCTATGGCCATGGTCAATGCAGGTGCTGCTCCGGCGCATTCAAAAATGGTACTCACTCCGGCTTTTTGCCAACTTTTCGCCAAATCTGCTTCGCTGCTGTCTGTTGGCAATGGAATTGCCCCCAGTTGTTCTGCCAGTTCAATTTTTTCCCTGACTCGATCGTATGCCAATACCCGGTACCCCATGCGATAAGCCAATTGGGTGAGCAATAAACCAATGGCGCCTAGTCCTACCACTGCCAGCACATCGCCGGGGCGGGCCGGAGCAGTGTACAAGCCATGCAAAGCCACGGCCAGGGGTTCAATCAGCACAGCGTCTTCATCCCGCACGTTGTAGGGAACGGGCCAAACAAATTGCGCTGGAATGACTGCATATTCCGCAAAACAACCGGGTTCCAATACCCCGAAAATCCGCTTGTGCAGACAAATATTGCCGCGGCCACTCCAACACATGGCACAATGGCCACAAGGGAAATTGGGCTCAATAACGACCCGTTGACCTATTTGTAAACCGCAAACTTCTGCTCCCAATTGCTCAACCCGACCGATGCCTTCATGCCCAATGATCAATGGAAATGGAGTGTTTGAGCGATGCCCCAAGTACAAGGAAACATCCGATCCACAGATGCCCAATAGTTCCATTTTTAGCAGAACCTCCTGTGCTCCAGGGGTGGGAACAGGGCGAGTTTGTAATTCTAAGCTTTTGGGCTGTACTAAAACACCCGCCTGCATTTGTTCTGAACTCATGGCGCGCCTTTAATTTTGGTAAAAACGGGCAAGGTCAAATGCATCATCAATAAACCAAGCAAGTAGAAGGAACAGGCAAAAATAAACATGGGGCGATACCCCCAAAAAGCAACGATGTAACCCGTTGCCGCCGCCACCGTCATGCTGATGCTCCCACCCAAAAAGCCGCCCAGGCCAGTAGCGGAGCCTACCGATTTTTTTGGGAAAAGGGTAGTGGAGAGGGCATACACATTTGTCGACCAACCTTGGTGGGCGGCCATCGCCAGGGCAAACATGCCTACGATCACATTAAAACTATGGATTTGTGGGACAAACCAAATGGGCAAAACCAAACTGCCACAAATCAGGAGGGTCAATTTCCGGGCGGCATTTTCACTCCAACCAGTTTGCATCAAACGGGTGGCTAGCCAGCCAAAAAAGATACTTCCCAAATCAGAAACCAAATAAATGATCAGAAAAGGAACGCCGAAGTTTTTTAAATCCAGTTTGTGGTCCAATTGCTGATTGGTGGTCAAAAAATCTGGTAGCCAGGTCAGGTAAAAAAACCAGACAGGGTCGGCGAAAACTTTGCCAAAAACAAAGGCCCAGGTTTGACGATAACCCAGCAATTGAAACCAGGATAATTCGGGTTCGCTGGCGTCTTGCTCAGCCTTATTTTCGTTTTGATCCTGGATATATTGGTATTCTTTGGCAGAAAGCACGGCGGTTTCAGCGGGCTCCGAATAAGTGAAATGCCAGATCAAAAGCATCAAAAAGCCCAGAATGGCTGAAACAAAAAAGGAGACCCGCCAGCCAAACTGTACAACCAGGAAGGGAATCAACACCGCAGTGACGATGATGCCCATATTGGAGCCTGCATTGAGGATGCCCGTGGCGGTAGATCGTTCTGCGCGGGGAAACCAGTTAGAAATGGCCTTCATGGCCGCCGGAAAATTGGAAGACTCGCCGAGTCCCAGCAGTGCCCGAACCAGTTTGAATTGCCCTGCACTGGCACAAAAGGTGGATAAAACACTGGCAATGGTCCAAATCAACATCCCGATGCTGAAGCCTCGTTTGGTACCAATTTGGTCGATTACCCAGCCTACTATCAAA